>DAOTYK010000071.1:0-2092 GCA_034434855.1 Thermomicrobium sp. | reverse complement strand
GTGGTAGGCCGGGTGGGACTCGAACCCACAGCCCGCGGATTAAAAGTCCGCTGCTCTGCCAGTTGAGCTACCAGCCCACATCGACACGGCGTTGGTCCTGCACCGTGCCACATTCAATTGTACGCTATGTGAGGGTGTGCGTGCAGCTCCACCAGCCAAGGTGGAGCTCCCTGGCTCAGCGATTGCTCGCTCGCTGTCCCCTGCGCTCCAGCGCCAGGTATGGAGGTCGAGATGATGTTCCTCAGCGAAGCCGATGCTCGCAACCTCGCGCTCCGCGCGCTCGATCGCTTCGGCGGCCCTCGTGCTGTCTACCGCTCGCCGCGGCATCCCTTCTCACCCGCCGGAGTGCGCACCCTCACGATCGATGACGTCGAGATCCGCATACGGTATGGCGAGATCAGCTCACCCGCCATCATCGAGTTGGCCGGGTACGTCTTCGAGATCCGCGAGGACGAGGTGATTCTCCTCTTCAGTCCGCCGACACCATGAGCACGCCCGAACGTCGCCCCGGCTTCTCCATGCGACTGGCTCTCGGCGCTGCGCTGGCGGCGATCATCGCGATCCTCGCCGTGCGCCACCGTGCACTCGACCGCAGTGGAGCGCTCGCAGCAATAATTGTCGGCACGCTCACCTTCGCGGCGGGTGGTCTGGCGTGGTCGCGAGCGATGATCGGTTTCTTCGTGACTGGCAGCCTTCTCAGCCGTGTCGGGCGGCAGCGCAAGCGCGCTGCTGCGATCCAGGGGCAGCGTGGCCAGCGCGATGCGCGGCAAGTGCTCGCGAACGGAGGCCTCGCTGCCCTCTTCGCGGCGCTCCACTCGATGAGCGAGCAGCGCAGCGACTGGTCGCTCCCGTTTCTTGGGGCGATCGCCAGCGCTGCTGCCGATACCTGGGCGACCGAGATCGGGATGCTGAGCGCCCATCCACCACGGTCGCTCCGGACGGGCCGCCCCGTTCCACCCGGTACGTCGGGCGCGGTCTCTTTGCTCGGTCTGCTCGGCATGGTCGCCGGGGCGAGCTTCGTTGCGCTGCTGGCACCGCGCGGGACGCCGCGCCTGCCCATCGCCGTGGCTGGCTGCCTCGGTGCACTCGCCGATAGCCTTCTGGGGGCGACCCTCCAGGCCCGCTATGCCTGTGCGATCTGTCAGCGATCGTTGGAGCAGCCGGCCCATCCCCCCTGCCCCGGTCCCGCGCGGCGTGTGAGCGGCCTTCCAGGCCTGACCAACGATGCCGTCAATGCGCTCGCGACGCTCGTCGGGGCGACGCTCGCGAGTCGCCTGGGTTATTGGACCAGGCGTACGAGCGCCTCCCGCGGCTCGTACCGCTGACCGAGGAAGATCGGCGTATCCAGCTGCGTGTACTTCCGAACCTCGGCCGCCCGCAAGCGTTGGACCATGGTGATCAAGGTCCCGACATCGTCGTCCTCGAGCGCGACGATGAACTCCTGATCCTGGACACCGAACGAGTTGACCGTGTTGGTCAGCACGGTCGGAAACTCGTCGCCGAGCCGCCCATGCTCGGCCATCAAGCGCCGCCGCTCCTCGAAGGGCAAGAGATACCATTCGGGCGTCTTGATGAAGGGATAGACGCTCAAGTAACGCTTGGGAGGCTCGCCGCGCAGGAAGGCTGGCCCGTGCGTCGGGTCGTATTGTGAGCTTCCGGCCATGCCGAAGTAGGCGTAGCGGACCGTCAAGGCTCGACCGAGTGCGGTGCGCCGCAGAGCCAAGGCGAGGTCCTGGAAATGTGCCGGATCGTGCCCGAGTAACCAGAGGATGAGATCCACGTCGGGACGGAAACCGGTCGCCAAGTATGCACCGCGGAGCGCTGTCCCCTCGCTCCGCTCGAGGAGTTGGACGACTTCCTCTACCGCCGGCTCGACCGGGCGCGGTACCCGGTCCTGCTCCAGCGCGCAAAGCCAGAACACGGTGTAACGCGGTACAGCGTTCATGTCGTCGCGCGTCCTTTCCGATCGGCCATCCTTCTCCTGCTCCTCGCTGCGATTCTGCCAAATCTCCCGAAATTGTTCGAGTCGGGCAAAGCTTGACACCTTCCAGAGCTGCTCGACTCCCTCTTGCGGGGATCTGCGCACGATGAG
>DAOTYK010000070.1:0-7465 GCA_034434855.1 Thermomicrobium sp. | reverse complement strand
TGCGCGGTGAGCAGGAGCCGAGGGCCAGCGCCACCGACGTAGGCGAGCAGGTTGCCGATCCGACTGCGCCAGAGTCGCTTGACATGTGGAGCCCAAGCACGTTCCAGCCACGCCAGAACTGGTTCCTCCCGTCCAGTCGGCCCGGGAAGTGCCATCAGTTCCGTCAGTAGCTCAGCGATCCGCTCGCGCATCCTTCTACCCCTCGCTCACTCGATCGATCCTCCGGCGCCAGGATACCGTAGAGTCGAGGCGGAGCGGAAATCTCGCCAGGTAGCATTCGTGGCGCTGGCGAGGTGCCAGCAACCACGAGAGACGGACGACGGCAGTCGGTTTCCGGTCAGGAACTTGCCTGAGCAGCCGTCTGGCGTAACACTCGGACGGGGAAAGTGGTCGCTGGTGGTGGACACATGGGACGGGAACGGACCCGATCTGACCGATCGCTGATCGTGCGCCGCAGTCGGCTCCGCAGCTTGCTCATCGCGATGATCGCTCTTGGCTTCTTCGTGGCAGCGATCTGGTTCGCTTGGCAGACCGAATCCTGGCTGGAACGCCTCTTCGCGGTCTCGATGGCGGTCTTTCTCGGTCTCGTGGCAGTCGTTTCGACGTTGATCGCGCTGGATCGGACTCCTGTCCTGGAAATCGATGAGGAGGGGTTCACCGATCGGGGATCGCCGGTTCGCGCCGGACGGGTACCGTGGCAGAGCGTGCGCCGAGTCGAAGCGAAGGCCGTGGGCAAACGGCGCTATCTCGTGGTCCAGGTCTATCGGCCACAGCGCTTCCTCGCGGATCTGGATCCCGAACGCCGGCAAGCAGCGGAGGAACTCATCCAGCGGCATGGCACTCCGATCGTGATTCCCTGGGAAGCGTTCGATCGATCGCTCGATACTGTCGTCGAGCGGGCCGAGGCGCTTCGACAGTCCGCTGCCACCTGACGAGAAGCATGACTTACAGTCGGCCCGTTTGGGGTCGTCCGCTCTTTACCGCGAGCGACCAGCACATCGCGGCAGGTGACCCTCTTGGCGCATGACCTGATCCGCTCGTTTACCGTCTGTTTACGTTGTCTATATACGATCGAGACTGGCCAGTGGTCGCGGTTGCCTCCGCTGGGCCCTCAGGGGTGGTTGCAGTCGAGTATGGCCGGATCGGCGGATTTCCAGCCGCCCGTGGTACCATCGATCCGTTCCGGGAGAGGCGATCCCGGCGAAAGGAGGCAGGTCATGGAGACGGTCTCGAGAACCATCAGGACGACGAAAGAACAGGAGCGAACTCCGATCGTCGAGGCGACGAACGTCGTGAAGATCTACGACACGGGACGTGTGAAGGTCCCGGCACTGCGCGGGGTCTCATTGACTGTGTATCGGGGCGAGATGGTCGCGATCATGGGGCCGTCCGGAAGCGGGAAGACGACCCTCCTCAACTGTCTTTCAGGACTGGACACGATCGATGAGGGGACGATCCTCATCGCGGGCCGGGAACTCGCTCGGCTACCGGACGATGTCCGGTCGGAGTTCCGGGCTCGTCATATGGGCTTCGTTTTCCAACTTTTCAATCTCATTCCGGTCTTGAGTGCCTTGGAGAACGTCGAACTGCCGGCGCTTTTGGCGGGGATGCGGCCGAGCGAGGCGCGACGGCGCGCCTGGGCAGTGCTCGAGCAAGTGGGCTTGGCTGACCGGGCCGGGCACAAGCCGGCTGAACTCTCCGGTGGCCAGCAGCAGCGGGTCGCGATCGCTCGTGCCCTCGTCAATCAACCGGACATCATCTGGGCCGACGAGCCAACCGGAAACCTGGACACGGAAACGGCTGACGAGGTCATGGCGCTGCTGCGCCAGTTGAATCGGGAGAATGGCCAAACCTTCGTCATCGTGACCCACGATCCGCGGATCGGTTCGATGTGTGACCGCGTGATCCGGATGCGCGATGGGTTGATCGTCGACGATGGACTCGCTGCATTCCGCGCAGCTGCTGGCGGAGAGTGAGCAGCAATGAACGAGATTTTCGGAGTGTCCCTTGCACTCGTCCTGCGCATCCTTCTCGCTGCTTTCGGCGTGATCCTGGCACTCACATTCGGCGTCTGGATCTGGCGCCCCGTTCTAGGCCGGATGGCGCTGCGCAACATCCCGCGTCGGCCGGTCCAGACCGTGTTGATCGTCATCGGTTTGATGCTCAGTACGCTCATCTTTTCCGCATCGCTGACCACTGGTACGACCTTGCAGAACAGCATCACTGCGCAAGTCCTGCGGCTGTCGGGCCCAGTAGACGAGCTCGTGGTGCAGGCGAGCGGTGATGCCCGCTTCGCTGGACCGCAGCCTGGGGTGTACCTGCCGAGCGAATTGGTCGACCGGTTGGACGCGTTGCAAGCGAGCGAGCCGCGGCTGCGGGCAGTGATCCCTGCGCTTTGGCAACCGGTGGCGGTGATCGATCTGCGAACCAAGCAGAGCGAGCCGGCGTTGAACCTGATCGGCGTACCACCGGATCGACTGGCCCAAGTCGGTGGATTGACCGATCGAGACGGTCGCGCGATCGACCTCGGGAGCCTGAGCGACGACGAGGTCGTCCTCGGGCAGGAGGCGGCCAAGCGCTTGGACGCCGCGGTTGGGGATCGCTTGCAGGTCTTCATCCAAGGACGCCCCGTCGAGCTGCGCGTCGCCGCGATCGCGCCTGACAGCTTCTTCACTGGGACGCTCAATGTGGGTGACGCTGGGGGACTCACGGTCTCGCTCGCCCGGGCTCAGGAGCTACTCGGACTGGCCGATCGCGTCAGTTTCGTTGCGTTGAACAACCGTGGTGGTCTCGCCGAGAGCCAGGCGGTGACCGATGCCGTCAATGCGGCGCTGGAGGGGACACCGTACCGTGCCGTCGCCGTCAAGCAGCGAGCGGTCGAGCAAGCGGAGCAAGCAGGCGAGACCTTCACCAATCTATTTCTGTTGTCGGGCCTCTTCTCAGTGGCGGCGGGTATCTTGCTGATTTTTCTGATTTTCGCGCTGCTCGCGGCCGAGCGGAAGACCGAGATGGGTACGATGCGGGCGCTGGGAATGAAGCGCTGGCATTTGGTCGCTCTCTTCGCGCTCGAAGGCATGGGATACAACCTCGTCGCCGCAGCGGTGGGTGCGGTTGCCGGCGTTGCCGTCGCGTTCACGATCGCTGGCTTCATGGGTCGGCTGGTCGGCGAGTTTTTCACCATCGAGCCTTCCTGGCGACCGCGTGATCTGGTGCTGGCGTATCTCTTGGGCGTCGTGGTGACGTTCGTGACGGTGGTCATCGCTGCCTGGCGAGTGAGCCGTCTCAATATCGTGACCGCGATCCGCGACTTGCCCGAACCACAACTGCCGCGGGCCAGCCGGCGCTGGCTCGTCGCTGGTCTGGCTGGCCTGCTCGTTGGTGGGGGGCTCACCTGGCTCGGGTTGCGGGACGAGAGTCTGGCGTGGTTCGGGCTCGGTGTCTCGCTCCTGCCGCTCAGCGCGGCAGCGGTCTTGCGCCGGTTCGGAGTGCCCGCCCGGCCACTCTACAGTGTGGCCTCACTCGTCGTCCTGGGTTACTGGCTGTTGCCGGATCAATGGCACGAGCGCCTGTTCGGTCCCATGAACAGCGGCTTCGAAATGTTCGTCCTCTCCGGTCTCATGATGGTCGCGGCGCTCACCATGTTTCTCGTGTGGAACATCGAGGTCGCGGTCGGTCTCGTCGGCCGGCTCGGGCGAGCCTTCCGCCGCTGGTTGCCGGCTGTCCGCATCGCCATCGCTTATCCGATGGCTTCGCGCGGGCGGACCGGCCTGACCGTCGCCATGTTCAGCCTCATCCTCTTCGCACTCGTGGTAATGTCGACGATGTACGCCAACATCGTTGCCCTCTTCGCCGGTCCGCTGGCGAGCGCCGGTTGGGACGTGGAGGTCACGGTCGTCGGAGGTCGACCGATACAGGATCTCGCGGGAGTGCTCAAGGAAGGCGGGGTGGATGTTTCGGCGATCGTGACCTCGGGGAGCGCCACGAGTGTGCCCTGGACGAGAGCCAGCGTGCGCGTCGCCGGCGCCGAGAACGAGTGGGCACGGTACCCAGTTCGTGGGATCGATGGCGATTTCGCCCGTTCGGTCGAGGCGCCGCTGCAACTGCGCAGCCCCGACTATGCGACGGATCGGGAGGCGTGGGAGGCCGTCGCGCGTGACCCATCTCTCGCGATCGTCGATGCGAACGTGCTCCAGCAGCGCGGTGGTGATCCAGCGAACCTTTATCTCCCGGAGTTGCGGGACGGTTTCCGTCCGCTCGGCCTGGAGATTCGCGACAATACGAGTGGACAGACCGGGACGGTGCGTGTAATCGGCGTGATCGACGGCCGTGTTTCCTCGTTGCAGGGAGTCTTCGTCGCTGAGCAAGTGGTCGGCTCGATCTTTGGGAACCCGACGTCCGTCGAGCATTACATCCGCCTGGCTGATGCCACGGACGCGCGGGCGTTCGCGCGCGCAGTGGAAGCAGCCTTGCTTCCATACGGGGCTCAGGCAGAAGTGACCGCTGACCGGATCGGTCGGGCGACAGGCATCATTCGCGGATTCATCCGCATCATCCAGGGCTTCATGGCGCTCGGGCTGGTCGTTGGGATCGCCGCGCTGGGTGTCGTCTCGTATCGAGCCGTGATCGAGCGACGCCACCAGATCGGTGCCTTGCGGGCGATCGGTTACCGGCGTGCGATGGTCGCGCTCGGCTTCCTACTCGAGTCGGCACTGGTGACCAGCGCGGGAATCGTCGGTGGAACCGCTTTGGGTGTCCTCTTGGCGCGCAACGTAGTGACGGGAGAGGAGGATCTGGCGGGTCGGTTCGAACAGTTCTCGCTGGTCATACCGTGGGGGCAGCTCGCGCTCTTCGCTGGTCTCGCACTCGGTATCGCTTTGCTCATGGCGTACGCCCCGGCCCGTCAGGCCTCGCGCGTGTCGATCGTCGAAGCGCTACGGTACGAGTAGGGCAATCGGGTGCTCGTTCGGCTCGTTCTGCTTTTCGTGGCACTCCTGGGGCTGGCTGCCGGTGCACAGACCGTCGCTGCACAAGATCCGGTGCGCCAAGCGCCGACCGAAACGGTCAGCGCACGGGTGGTACGCGTCCTCGAGGAAGGTGTTACCCAGGTCGGGCCGGTGACCCAGCCTTACCAGCGCCTGCTGGTGGAGCTGACGAGTGGATCAGACAAAGGACAGGCAGTCGAGGTCTCCATCGGTGTGCGTGACCTCAATACAGCGGGCCAGCGCTTCGAACCGGGTGACCGAATTTTCCTCTCGGTGTCGACTGGGCCGGACGGTAGGCAGGCCTATACGTTGCTCGATCGCGATCGGACGACGCCGCTCGCTGTGCTCGCTGTTCTCTTCGCGGGAGCGATCGTCGCGCTCGGACGTTGGAAGGGCCTGCGAGCACTCGTCGGTCTCGGCTTCACGTTCGTGATGCTGGTCTGGGTACTGATTCCGCTCATCCTGCGCGGCTATCCGCCGGTCGCTGTCGCGATCGTCGTCTCCTTTGTCGTCTTCGCCGTGACACTGGTGGTGACGCACGGCCTCGGCCGCATGGCACTGGCCGCCTTGGCCGGGACCAGTCTGAGCCTGATCCTCACTGGCGTACTGGCGTCGCTCTTCATCGCGGCAGCTGGGTTGAGCGGCTTGGCCGATGAAGAGGCCAGTTTTCTTCAGGTGGTGCTCGGGGACCGCGCGATGAATCCGCGTGGCCTGCTGCTGGCTGGCATGCTGGTGGGTGCTCTCGGGGTGCTCGACGATATCACGGTTTCGCAGAGTTCACTCGTCTTCGAGCTGCGGCGAGCGAATCCCTTGTCGAGCGGTTGGGAACTGTTCGCTGCCGGGGTGCGGGTCGGGCGCGATCACATCGCTGCAACGGTCAATACCCTTGTGCTGGCTTACGCTGGCGCTGCTCTACCACTTCTCCTCCTGTTCAGCCAACTCGACGAACCGCTCCTCTGGGTCGTCAACCGGGAGATCATCGCGCAGGAGGTGGTTCAAATGCTCGTCGGCAGCCTCGGGCTCATCGCAGCAGTCCCGCTCACCACCGGTTTCGCTGCCTGGCTCGCGGTGCGGACGCCGGTCGGGGCGCTCGCCGAGCTGGATCACGGGCATTCCCACCATCACTGAGAGAGAAGGGATGCGCGAGCGAGAAGGTGCGATCGTCGTCACCACCCAACTCCTCACGCCAATCGGGTACCTCGACGTGTACGGTTGGGAACATGGATTGTTGGCGGTGGTGCTGCCAGGTCAGGACCGTGCGCGAGTCCGGGCGTGGCTCGCCGCACGCCTGTCACAAAACCGCGCGCAAGCTATCCGATTCGTTGTGGATGCAGCGGCCCTGAAACCGGCGTGCGAGCAACTCGAGGAGTACTTCGCTGGGACGAGGCAGGACTTCGCACTCGAGCTGGACCCGCTCGGCACGCCTTTCCAGCGCCATGTCTGGCGACTCGTGGCTGCGATCCCGTACGGGACGAACGTGAGCTACTCCGGGCTCGCTCAGCGACTGGGGTGCCCGCGTGCTGGGCGGGCAGTGGGTGCAGCGGTGGCGGCGAATCCCTTGCCGATCGTGATTCCCTGTCACCGCGTCGTCGGGCGGGACGGCAGGCTGACCGGTTATGCCGGTGGCCTGCGCTGCAAGGCCTGGCTTCTCGGACACGAGCGCATGCACGCCTGTGCAAATGTCACCAGCCACGCTCCAGGCGCTGCCAGGCGCGGTGCGCCCGACGGGCGAGGCGCTGGCGCTCGACCCGCTCTGGATTCCGGAAGAACCAGACCAAGACCAGCCCGGCGACGAACCCGCCGATGTGTGCCCAGTAGGCGACGCCACCGGTCGGTGCGGTCGGGACACCGAGCGAGGCGATGCCGGCAAAAAACTGGAAAACGAACCAGAGACCGATGAGGATGAGCGCGGGAAGGTAAAAGAAGATAGGAATGAAGCCGAAAAAGGCGACGGTGCGGATGAGTCCGCCGGGATAGAGGACGAGATAGGCCCCCATGACGGCAGAGATGGCACCAGACGCACCGATCATCGGAATCCGCGAGGCTGGGTCCAGCAACGTTTGGGCCCAGGCGGCTGCGATGCCGCCGAAGAGATAGAAGATCAGGTACCGGAAATGCCCCATCGAGTCCTCGACGTTGTCGCCAAAGATGTAGAGGTACCACATGTTCCCGATCAGGTGAGCGAACCCTCCGTGCAAGAACATCGAGGTGAAAATCGTGAGGTAGATGGGAAGGCCAACAGTCGGCGGAAGATCCACCCCATGTGTGAGTTCGTAAGGGATCGCGCCGTACTTGAAGACGAAGTTCTCCAGTGCGCGGGGCGATCGGGCCAGCAAGAGGAGCTGATAGAGAAAGACGAGAACGTTGAGCGCGATCAGGATGGTGTTGACGATCGGGAAGCTCTGCCTTCCGCTGTTGTCGTCACCGATCGGAAACACGGTCTCCTGGCCTCCATTCGCAACATCGAAGTGGGGGAGACCGGG
>DAOTYK010000069.1:0-7249 GCA_034434855.1 Thermomicrobium sp. | reverse complement strand
GCGGAGAACGGAGCGGGGAGCGTGTTTCCGAGCCGAACACGGGTTCGTCCACGACGGATCGAGCGTCGTCTGCCCTGGCCTGTGAGCTTGGCAGGACTCCTGATCCCGCTCGTTCTCTCGGTGCTCACGGCTGTCTATGTCTTGTGGTTTCGCGATGATCGGGTAGAAGTGGTCGTGGTGGATCGGGCGACTGGTACGCCCCTCGCAGGCGCGGTCATCGAAACCGACGGCGGTGCGTTCCAAACGGACCATGCTGGGCGTGCTCGGCTCTCTTTACGGGCTCCGGAGACGATCCGAGTCAGTGCACCGGACCACGATGCGGTTCTCCTGGAGCTGGACCAAGAACGCGTGCGACGTGTCCGCATCGAGCTGCGACCCAATGTCGTGACGGGATCGGTGACGCGCAGCGGTGACGGGGTACCGATCGCTGGTGCCACCGTTCGAGCAGTGATCGCCGGGACGACGATCGTCACCGCGGAATCCGATTCTCGTGGACAGTACCTCTTACGCGGTGTTCCCGAGGGGGCCGAGATCCGAATCGAGCATCCGGACTATGCGCCAGTGGTCGTCACGCTCGCGAACGACCAGACACGCTTGGATGCCGTCATGCGACCGGATGTGGTGCTCGGCATCGTGCGGGACACAACTGGCCGGCCAGTGCGGGCCTCTGTCGCAGCGGCGCGGGGATGGGTCGAGACGGGCGCGGATGGATCCTTCCGATTGAAAGGGGTCTCTGTTGGTGACCAGGTCTTCGTCAAAGCTCCTGGTTTTCGTGCTGCCGTGTTGACCGTACCGGAAAACTTTCGGCTCGATGTTTCGCTGGAACCGATCGTGATCCGCGCTATCTACATCAATGCTCTCGTCGCTGCTAAACCGGAGTCGCTCGAGAAACGACTTCAGGTGGTCGACCGAACCGAGTTGAACGCAGTCGTCATCGATCTCAAGGACAGTACAGGTCACGTTTATTATGACACGCGCGTCGAGCTCGCTCGCGACATCGGCGCGGTGCGTCCGATCCTGGATCCGGTGAAGCTGGTCAAGGACTTGAAGGCACGCGGAATCTATACCATCGCCCGGATCGTCGTTTTCGAAGATCCCATCCTGGCTGAGGCTCGGCCGGAGTGGGCAATCAAGGACCGGACGACTGGGCAGGCATGGCGGACCTGGAACGGCTTGGCATGGGTCAATGCGTATCGCCAAGAAGTGTGGAACTACAACATCGCGCTCGCGCTCGAGGCAGCGGCGATGGGATTCGACGAGATCCAGCTCGACTACATCCGCTTCCCAACGGACGGTCCCTTGCAGAAGGCTGATTACGGCGTTGCACACACAGCGGAGAACCGGACGGCAGCGATCAGTGCTTTTCTGCGCAGCGCGCACGAAGCGCTCTTGCCGACGCCGGCGTATCTCGCAGCAGACATTTTCGGACTGACGATGTGGGAACTGGGTGACAGTGGCATCGGACAAAATCTGGAAGCGGTGGCTGAGGTGGTCGATTATGTCTGCCCGATGCTCTATCCCTCGCACTTCTGGAGCGGATCGCTTGGATTCGAGATACCGAATGATCATCCTTACGAAGTGATGCGGTACAGTCTCGAGAATGGGCTCAAGCGCGTTCCCGAGGCTCGTGCCAAGTTCCGACCGTGGTTGCAAGATTTCTCTTACGGCCGTGGCAAACCGTATGGGCCGGATGAGGTGCGCGCCCAAATTCGAGCGGTGTACGATGCTGGGCTCGATTCGTGGATGTTGTGGAACGCAGATAGTGTCTACCAAGAAGCGGCGCTCGAGGCGAGTGGATGAACGACCGATGGCTTGGTCGTCAGTAGCGTCAGTCCATGCGACACTCTCTGTCCTGCGTGACCTCATGGTCACTGCACGGCCGCGGCAATGGTTGAAGAATGCCGTCGTCTTGGCTCCGCTCATCTTCGGGCGTGAACTCCTGGATCCGGCGCAGATCGGCCGTGGTCTTCTTGCCGTCGTCGCGTTCAGCGCAGCGGGAAGCGCGGTCTATTTTTTCAACGATTGGCGTGATGCCGAGGCCGACCGTGGCCATCCGCTGAAGCGTTATCGGCCTGTTGCTGCGGGGCGACTACGCGGTTGGCAGGTCTGGGGTACCATCGTTGTCTTCCTTCTTTTGGCAGTCAGCGCAGCGGTGGTCGTTGGGGGATCGGCTCTCCTGGCGGTCAGTGCGTACGTCCTTCTCATGACAGCGTACAGTCTCGTGCTCAAGCACGTGGTCCTGGTCGATGTGCTGGCGATTGCGGGAGGCTTCGTCCTTCGGATCTGGGGTGGGGCGGCTGCGGTCCACGTTCCGCTTTCGCCGTGGTTGTACGTGTGCACGATTCTTCTGGCGCTGTTTCTAGCCGTCGCGAAGCGGCGTCACGAGGCGGTTCTGCTCGAGGAAGCGGCGGGAGCACATCGGCGTACGCTGGACGATTACCCGGTACCGTTGTTGGATGCGCTTCTGCAGATCACGGCGACGTCCACCATCATGGCGTATGCGCTCTACACCTTCTCGGCGCCGAATCTTCCGGACGGTCACGTGATGATGGTGACGATCCCGTTCGTTCTGTACGGAATTTTTCGCTATCTTTACCTCGTTTACCGTCGTGATTTGGGCGGTATGCCTGAGCAGGTCCTCTTGGATGATCGCCCGTTGCTCATCGCCATCGTGGGCTGGGGATTGGCGGTGCTCGCTCTGCTCTATGGGCCAGAATTGGCGAACCTGCTATGATGCGTGGCAAGGTAATTGCGCTGATCCTTGGCAAGCAATACCGGGTGGTGGTATACTGCCAGGCGGAGTTGGCCGGATCGAGAGAGCGCCGTGATCCGGGAGCGGCGCTAGGCAATGAAGGGGGCATCGAAGCATGCTGATCGTGCGGCGTGGCACGCGTCAGGAGCGTGACCGGATCCGGCAAGAGATCGTGGAAGCCTTCCAGACGTGGTACGTCGGTTTCTCGCCGCTCCTTCGGATGGCGGCGCGCCCTTGGCGTCCGCCGCTCGAAGTCTATGAAGACGAGCGGGGTTTGGTCGTCCGGGCGGAACTTGCTGGCCTGCGCGAAGACGAGATCGATGTGATCGTGAACGACTCGACTCTCCAGATCTCGGGTGTCCGCAGGCCGCGCGAGGAAGGTCAGCGGCGGACCTACCACGAGATGGGGATTGCGTACGGACCCTTCGAGGCTGAAGTTTTGCTGCCCTTTCCGGTAGACCTCGATGCGGTAGAAGCGATCTACGAGCGTGGATTTCTGGAGGTTCGCCTGCCGCGGCTCAGTCATATGCGGACTGTCCCGCTCCGACCCGCGACTGAACCCTGAATTCGAGGAGTCGATCGATGATGGACGAACTGCGCAACCGAGAATTGGAAGCACTGAAAGAGGAAGCGGTGGAGAACGAGGAGGCGGTCGAGCAGGAAGTCCCGCGTGAGCGGAAGCTCCTACCTGTCTTGCCGCTGCGCAACACGGTGGTCTTCCCGACGACCGTCGTTCCCTTGGCAGCAGGTCAGCCTCGATCACTGCGCTTGATCGACGATGTCGCATCGGGTGACCGGCTGCTCGTCCTCGTCTTGCAGAAGGATCCGAAGAAGGAAGGGGCCGGTCCAGACGACGTCTATCAGGTTGGGACGATCGGCAGTATCCAGCAGATGATGCGCGTGCCTGATGGAACCGTGCGATTGGCTGTGCACGGATTGCGTCGGGTACGGATCGTGGAATGGGTCGCTGAGGAACCCTACCTGAAGGCGGTCGTCGAGGAGATTCCTGAGCTGGTCGAGGATACGATCGAAGTCAAGGCGTTGACGCGGACCGCGCTCGAGCTATTCCAGCGACTCGTCTCGCTGGTTTCCAACTTGCCGGAGGAGTTGGTCACGGCTGCCCTGAACATCGACGATCCATTGCACCTGGTTTATCTGTTGGCGTCCAATCTCCGGATGGACCCCGAGGAGCGTCAGGCGCTGCTCGAACTCGATAGTGTGCGTGACAAGCTGCTGCGTCTCAACGCTTTCATGAGTCGCGAGTTGGATCTCCTGGAATTGGGCAAGAAGATCCAGAGTGAAGTCCAGGAGGAAGTCGCTCGCTCGCAGCGCGAGTTCTACCTGCGCGAGCAGCTGAAGGCGATCCAACGCGAACTCGGGGAGACGAGCGAGCAGGAAGCAGAAATCAACGAGTTTCGGGCGAAGATCGAGCAGTCCGGGATGCCGGAGGAGGCTCGCCGCGAGGCGTTGCGTGAACTCGAGCGGATGAGCAAACTGCCGCCGGCGTCAGCCGAGTATGGAGTCATCCGGACCTATCTGGACTGGTTGGTTTCGCTACCCTGGAACCGCAGCACTGAAGGCGAGATCGATATCGCTCGGGCGCGGCAGATTCTCGACGAGGATCATTACGACTTGGAGAAAATCAAGGAGCGTATCCTGGAGTATCTGGCTGTCCGGCGCCTCCGCAAGGAGCGCGGGGAGGACAGCGAGCCTGGACGCGAGCCGATTCTCTGCTTCGTGGGACCGCCGGGTGTCGGCAAAACGAGTCTGGCCCAGTCGATCGCTCGCGCGCTCGGTCGAGCCTTCACTCGGATGTCGCTGGGTGGCGTTCGCGATGAGGCGGAGATCCGCGGGCATCGGCGTACGTACATCGGCGCGATGCCTGGTCGGATCATCCAGGCGATCCGCCGGGCGGGAACGAACGATCCTGTCTTCGTGTTGGACGAAATCGATAAAGTCGGAACGGATTGGCGTGGTGATCCGGCTTCGGCACTGCTCGAGGTGCTCGACCCGGAGCAGAACAGTACGTTCCGCGATCATTATCTGGACGTACCATTCGACCTTTCGAAGGTCATGTTCATCGCAACCGCCAACGTTTTGGACACGATTCCGCCGGCCTTGCGCGACCGAATGGAAATCTTGGTGCTGTCCGGGTACACTGACGAGGAGAAGTTGCAGATCGCACGCCGCTATCTGATTCCGAAGCAGTTCCGTCGGCACGCGTTGAATCCGGAGGACTTCGTCTTCAGTGACGAGGCGATTCTCGAGATCATCCAGCATTACACGCGCGAGGCTGGCGTGCGGAACCTGGAGCGTGAGATCGCCGCGATCGCGCGCAAATTGGCGACGCGTCTCGCCGAGGGACAGGAAATTCCGCGCGAGATCACTGTGGACGTCGTGCACGAATTCCTCGGGAAGCGGCGATACCACTACGAGGAATTGTCGGAACGTACCGCGCAGCCGGGTGTGGCGATCGGTGTCGGGGTGACGCCGGTGGGTGGCGACATCATGTTCATCGAGGCGACCCGCATGCCTGGTCGCGGGAACCTGATCATCACGGGGCAACTCGGCGAGGTGATGCGAGAGTCGGCCCAGGCTGCTCTCAGCATCGTGCGGAGCCGGGCTGAGCAATTCGGTATCGAGCCGGACTTCATGAAGGACTCGGACATTCACATCCATGTTCCTTCGGGTGCGATTCCGAAGGATGGCCCCTCGGCAGGCGTCACGCTGGTGACGGCTCTGGTTTCCCTCCTCACCGGTATTCCGGTTCGGGAGGATGTGGCGATGACCGGAGAGATCACGCTGCGTGGGCAAGTACTGCCAGTGGGGGGCATCAAAGAAAAGGCGCTCGCGGCTCAACGAGCGGGAATCAAGGTGTTCATTTTGCCGAAGCGCAACGAAATGGATCTCGACGAATTGCCACCGACACTCCGCGAGAACATGCGGTTCGTGCTGGTGGAAACGATCGATGACGTTCTCAGAGCCGCCATGCCGGAAGAGTTCCAGCAGCGACTCGCTCAGGTTGGTCGTCGCGGTGAGCAGACGGAAGCGGCCGTCGAATCGGTCGTCGCGCTCGGCTGAGTGGACGAGTCGATCACAGCCGTTCGGCGAGCGGGGTGGGCAACGACCTGCCCCGCTCGCTCACGTTTCGCCTTCGACTCGCACGAGTGCCGGCTGTTGACGAAGCCGTGTTGCTTGGGCTGCATCGACCAGGGCCGCAAACAAGGCGAGGTGCGCGGGGAAACGCTCGAAAAGGCGTTCCGGATGCCACTGAACAGCGAGCACGAAGCTGCGGCCCGGAAGCTCGACGGCTTCGATGACTTCGTCCGGAGCGACGGCTACAGCCCGGAGTGGGGTAGCGAGCGTTGCAACTGCCTGATGGTGATAGGAATTCACCATCAGTTCGGTTGTGCCGACGATATGGGCCAGAAGGGAATCGGGAACGATGGTGACTGGGTGGGCAACCTCGCCGGACGGGATGCCGAGTTCGTGTTGGCGGTGGTTCAGAGCATTGGGGATATCATCGGGCAGGTGTTGGTAGAGCGTACCACCGAGCGCGACATTGAGCACTTGGATGCCGCGGCAGATGGCGAGGACAGGTATGTCACGCTCGAGCGCCGCACGAATCAGAGCGATCTCGAAGCGATCGCGAGTCTCGGATACGCCGTACGTAAGGGGATGTCTAGTTGCTGCGCCGTACAGCTGGGGATCGATGTCGCCGCCACCAGTGAAGAGAAGCCCATTTACGGAGCTGAGGAACATTTCGGGCTCATCGAGCGGTGGGAGGACGACGGGTATGCCCCCAGCCTGCCAGATGGCTTGTGCGTAATCGAGGTTGAGGAAGAGTCGCTCGGTTGGACCGTGAGCGGCGTCTTCGTGTGCGAGATCGGGAGTGATCCCGATGAGTGGTCGTTGCACGAAACGCTCCCTTCCCAGCGAACCAGTGTGGCGGATCACAGCACAATCGATTCGCGAGCGGTTCACGCTCGCCCTGCATGATACTGCGGTGGAAGCGCCCACGGGAGAGGCTTTGGGAGTGGACTGAGAGGGACCGGGTACGGTAGCTGGTGGGCGTGAAAGACCTGACTCGTGTGGTGGTTGGCTGGGTGCCTGGCGCGGCCGAGCGGGAGACTGGAAGAGAGTCGTGTGGGGGCGAGAGCGAGAGAACGTGGGATCGTTGGATCATGAGCGATCCCCTTGACACGAGCGGGTTGGCTGGGTATAGTTTCTGATGCGTCTGGCGGAGCGGAGTGCTCCGCGAGCACCTTGACAACTGGGGTGTGGTCGAGTGCACCGAGCCCTCGTGGCCGGAAGCGGCCGATATCTCGGATCGACTGAGAGCCTCGCTCGCTCTCTTCGGGGGACGGGCGAGGTCTGGTGGAGTGATCTGGGATGGAGAGTTTGATCCTGGCTCAGGGGGAACGCTGGCGGCGTGCCTAATGCATGCAAGTCGGACGGGAGCACGCTTTGGCGTGCCGACCGTGGCGGACGGGTGCG
>DAOTYK010000068.1:0-22323 GCA_034434855.1 Thermomicrobium sp. | reverse complement strand
GCCGAACAAAGGGTGACCTTTCCCTACATTCCAGGGTTTCTCAGCTTCCGAGAGGCGCCAGTGATCACCGAAGCGGTCCGAGCTCTCGAACAGAAACCGGACCTTCTCGTCGTCGACGGACAAGGACGAGCGCACCCTCGCCGCTGCGGTCTGGCGAGCCACGTAGGGGTCGTGCTCGGCCTTCCGACGATCGGTGCGGCCAAATCCCGGCTGTATGGCTCGTATCGCGAGCCGGGGCCGAACCGTGGAGCGTGGACACCACTGGTGGCGGAGGGAGAAATGATCGGTGCAGCCGTTCGCACGCGCCCGGGTGCCCGACCGCTTATCGTGTCGGTCGGGCACCATATCACACTCCTGGAAGCGATCCGCTGGGTGCTCCGATTCAGTCGCTATCGCATTCCGGAACCGATACGATGGGCACACCGGTATGCGAAGACGGTCGCTGCCTCGATCGACACGGGTCGGTGACGAAGGAACAGGTGCTCACCGAAAGAGCGGCTCGCCGCGAGTCCTGATCCGTCCGCGGGACCCATGAGTCCGTCATCAGCTCGGCGTTCGCGTCAGGTGGTGAGTCCGCGCGCATCGCGGATTGACTCCGCTGTGCGACCGTTCAGACGAACTCGGGCGGAACGAGCCCTAAGAGGGTCCTACGCTGCCGTGTTGGACTGACGGCAGAGGGGCCGCCTGGCTCTCGCTCTTTGCGTATAAGGCTTCTTATGCGCATCTACCTGGTCGCGAACTTCCCAGCCGGCGCAGTGTTGCGCGCCGACTCGCTCCAGTTCGGGGAACCAGCCGACGGCGACCGTCTCGGGAACACTCTGCCATTGCACGGGGATCCGCCTTCTCCTACACTGCGGCGCGGGCATGGGAGCACTTTCGGGAGGCACTCGCAGATGAACTCAGTGAAGATTCCCTCGACCCCCTCAGTGAGACGCGAGCGCCAGGAGACGGGCGCTGAGGCACTCGTCCGCGCTCTCGAGGCGCATGGCGTGGAAGTCGTCTTCACCATTCCCGGCGTCCACACGCTCGATCTCTACGCCGCTCTCGAACGAAGCCAGATTCGCACAGTTCTCCCGCGACACGAGCAAGGAGCCGGCTACATGGCCGACGGGTACGCGCGAGCGAGTGGCCGCGTCGGTGTAGCCATCACCGTCACTGGTCCTGGACTGACCAATATCGTCACGCCGATCGCCGAGGCATTCGCCGATAGCTCGCGAGTCCTGGTGATCAGCACGTGTCTCGATCGACCGTACCTCGGCCAATTGGATGGACGACTGCACGAGATGACGGATCAGCTCGCCGTGGTCCGTCCAGTCGTCAAGTGGGCACACCGCGTGTTGAGTGCCACCGAAATCAGGTCAGCCGTCGCCGAAGCGTTCCGTCAACTCTATGACGGGCGACCGCGCCCGGTCTATTTGGAAGTTCCTCTCGACGTTCTGCGCGAACGGACAGCGATGACCGATCCGCTCGTCATCGCCGTTCCCAGCGCGATGCCCGATGACCATCTGCTCGACCGAACAGCGCAGCTCTTGGCTGAGGCGAATCGGGTGTTCGTTTTGGCCGGCGGTGGAGCCGTCTCCGAACGCAGCAGCCAGCTGCTCAGTCGACTCGCCAGTGCCATCGGCGCAGCCGTCACTACGACCGTGACTGGTAAAGGCGCTATCCCCGATGACCACCCGTTGGCCATCGGCGCCTTCGGCTATCGCTGGACGCCGGATAACCCAGTGAGTGAGCTCATGCGAGAGTCCGACGTGACGCTTGCCATCGGGACCGGCCTGGGAGCGCGGACGACCGCGGAAGGGACGATGCCGCTTCCCTCACCACTGATCCATATCGATATCGATCCTCTGGAGTTCCATCGGCGTTATCCGGCAGCAGTTGCGCTGCGAGCCGATTGCGCCGAAGCGCTCGCTGGACTCCTCGAGCGCGTCGAAGCAGGTTTCCGCCCACGCTCCCGTTGGGAACCGAGTGAGATCGAGAGTGTGCGTCAGCGGTTACTGGGCGTCACGGATGAATCGGCGCGGCGCTATCAGCCCTGGCTGATCGCGCTGCGGCGCGCACTTCCGCGCGATGCCTTCACCGCCCACGACATGACGATGGTCTGCTACGAGGCTGTCCGTGCGTTTCCTGTGTACGTCCCGCGCACCTATGCATTTCCGCGAGGGTTCGGCACGCTCGGCTCCGCGCTCCCGATGGCGATCGGTGCAAAATATGCGCGTCCGGATCGTCCGGCAGTCGCGATCTGTGGCGACGGTGGAATCCAGTTCACCGTGCAGGAGCTCGGAACCCTCGCTCAGTATCGGCTGCCGGTTATCGTCGTCATATTCGATGACCGGTCACATACAGCTGTCAAGCGCGCGATGGAGCAGGCTGGAATCCGACCCCGTGATGTCGATCTCGTAAACCCGGACTTCGTCGAACTGGCACAGTCTTACAGGCTGAACGCCGTGCGCGTGTCGGACCCTGCCGAACTCGAACGAGCAGCCTCCCAAGCTGTTGTCGATGCGGCTCCTTGGGTGATTCACGTGATGTTGGGGACAGAAGCATGATTGTGCGTCCCTTCCGCTTCGCGCGCTTGTCCGCACTCGGCATTCCGCACGGTGTCACTAAGCGGGACCCCTCTCTGCCCGCTTCTGGATCGGTCAGTGGGAATGCCACCATCTCGATCGTGCTCGCTAATCGGCGCGCCTGGTGGGAACGCCTCGGGGTACCGCTCGAGCATACCGTTTTTGCTCGCCAAGTGCATGGCGCGCAGGTTACTGTCGTCACGGCGTCAGAGCGGGGTCGCGGAGCCCTCGATCCGAGCATGGGAATTCCGGAGAGCGATGCACTCGTAACGACGGAACGGAACCTGCCGCTCGCCGTGATCTGCGCTGATTGTGTGCCGGTCCTGTTGTACGCTCCTGACGTCCCCGCTATCGGCGTCGTTCATGCCGGTTGGCGTGGCACCGTGGGCGGAATAACGCGGCAAGCAGTCCGCATCTTGTGCAACGAGTTTTCCGCTCGACCCGAGCGTGTGTGGGCCTTTCTTGGACCATCGATCGGCCCGTGCTGTTACGAAGTGGGAGAAGAAGTGATCACAGCCTGGCTCGCCAGCGAGCCGTCGAGCGGTCATCAGGCTGTTGTCTCGCGCAATCGTCGCGCGATCTTCGATCTTTGGCGGGCCAACGAACTGCTCCTCATCGAGGAAGGAATCGATCCGGCGCACATCGAACGAGCCGGGATTTGCACGCGCTGTCATGCCGGAGAGTGGTTCTCGTATCGCGCGAACGGCTCGCGTGCCGGTGCCCAAGCTTCTGTGATCGCCCTCCCCTGAAGGGCACGGAATCTGGAGAAGGCCATGGAAGAGTACGAGCGACTGCGCGAGAATTTGGCTCGTGTGCGATGTCGTCTTGAGCGAGCGGTCGAGCGAGCAGGACGTGATCCACGGAGCGTGCAGATCGTCGCTGTGACGAAAGGGATCGATCGGGAAACTGTGCAGGCTGCGTACGAACTCGGCCTACGCCTGTTCGGGGAAAACCGCGTTCAAGAGGCACAGCGAAAGTTCGGTGAAAACCCGCTTCCAGCTGATGCGGAGCTGCATCTCATCGGCTATCTGCAAACCAACAAGGTTCGGCACGCCGTCAAGCTCTTCGCGCTGATCCATTCCGTCGACCGTGCAGCTCTCATCGAGGAACTGAACGAACAGGCTGCACGTGTCGGTCGCCGCCTTCCTATCTTGATTCAGGTGAATATCGCCGGTGAGGAACAAAAACACGGTTGTCGACCGGCTGAGGCTGCTGAGCTTCTCGCCCTGGCGCTCACGAAACCGCAGTTGGACGTTCGCGGCCTGATGACGATCGCACCACTCGTATCAGAAAGCGAACTCGTCCGGCCAGTCTTCCGCGCATTGCGGGAGCTGCGCGATCAGCTTCAAGAACGTTTCCAACACCCTCTGCCTGAGCTTTCTATGGGCATGTCGAACGATTTCGACATCGCTGTCGAGGAAGGGGCGACGCTCGTCCGCATCGGTCGCGCGCTGTTCGGAGGTTGACCCATGGACGTTTTCTGTTTCGGCAGCGGCAGCGAGGGGAACGCTTTTCTCGTCCGCACGCAACGGACAAGCATCCTCATCGATGCAGGATTGGCTCCGACGACACTGCGCCGCCTCTTGCGCTCGAGCGGTGTCGGCGATCACGAGCTGACTGCGATCGTCGTGACGCACGAGCACCATGATCACGTTCGGGGGCTCGCCGGATTGCTCCGCTGGCAATCTTGCCCGGTCGTCACGACGGCCGGTACGGACGCCGTGCTCCGGTTGGAATTCGGGCGTCGACTGATGGTCACCTATCGGCATTGGCTGGAAATCGGCGATCTCGCTCTTTACCCGGTACCTGTGCCGCACGACGCGAGCGAGCCGTTCGGCTTGCGCCTGGCGACATCTCACGCGGAAATTGCTCTGTTCACGGATCTCGGCACGGTGACTGACGAGGTGCTCGCCGCCTTATCGCGCGCGGACCTGATCGTGCTCGAGGCGAATCACGATCGTGATCTCCTTTGGCGCGGACCATACCCAGAATGGCTGAAGCGGCGCATCGCTTCACCGGGTGGGCACCTCAGTAACGACCAAGCAGCACATGCGCTCGCCCAGTTGTCGGGTCCACCACGGACCATCTGGCTCGCTCATCTCTCCCAGAAGAACAATGACCCTCGCCTCGCCCTCGGCACTGTCCGCGCGCGACTCGATTCCCCGTGTCCCCACCAGCTCGACGTGCTCCCACAAGGCGGTATGGTCTACCGATGGAACTTCGCCTCCTCCCAGTACCAGCTAAGTCGAGACAGTGATCAGGGGTGATCGAAAAGAGAGCATGGGTTGGCTGTGCCGCGCTGGCACTGATCAGAGCGTGGACACCGCCGAGCGAGCCAGACTTTTTTGCTCTATTGACGGTCAGCTTCGGACTCCGTAGAATGGGTACGTACACTGGTCGTCTGATTGCTCGGCGGGAGGAGAACCCGTGGAGACTCAGAGCTTGAATTATCAGCGGGTCATCGATGACGCGCTGAAGATTCTGTATTCGCATCACTATCGGCTGATGTCGCGGCTACTGCCTCGTGTCGTCGAGCAGATCGATCTGCGCGAGAAGGAACTCCTCGAAGAGCTCCGAGCGAGTCCGATCGGGCAGGTGCTGCAGCGCTTGGCTGCTATTGCGCAAGGTAGGCTGATCGAGCAACGGGAACGGATTCTGGAAAACATCGAACTGGTTCTTCAACTCCTCTTTTGGGCACCTGGCGCAGAAGATTACTCCGTTCCACGTGCCTTCTGGGAAAGTGACCTCGGGAGACTGCTCTCACAGGCGAAGTTCCGCGCCTACGAGCCGAGCGAGCTTGTCAGCATCACTCAGGCAGCCCATAGTCTCGGTGTCACACGTCCGACGATCTACCGCTGGATGGACGAGCGCAAGCTGGAGTACGTTCGCGACGAACACTCCGGCCGAACGTTCATCATCCGCCGAGACGTCGAAGCCCTACGCCAGCAGCTCCAGGAATCGGCCTGATCGACCAAGACAACTAGTCGACTCAGCCGAGCGGTTTGAACGGTCCGACACCCGCTAAGAGCGGCTAGCCAGGAGCGTTGGGAGTTCGCCGCGTTCTTCGAGCGTCATCAGCCAGATGAGATCCGAGCGCGAGACGATTCCGAGAAGCCGTCCCTCCTCGTCCACGACCGGCACCGGGTTGACTCGGCGCCGATACATCAGTGTTGCGAGCGCTTCGATCGTTTCCTCTGGGCCGATCGTGATGGCCGGACTCGACATGATTTCGGCAGCTTTGGTAGCCAGGATCTTGCGGAGTTGGGTTTCGTCGCCCGTTCCCGGCACCTTGAAGAAGGCATCGAGAAACGGAACATACAACGGTGCATTGAAGCTCGCCTCGCGCGCGATCAAGTCGAATTCGGTCACGATACCGACAACCCGCCGCTGCTCGTCGATGACCGGCACACCCGAGATTGCGTGCTCCCACATCAGCCGAGCGATTTCACCGACTGACGTCTCAGGACTGATGGCAACGACATCACGAGTCATCAAGGAACGCACCCGAATTTCTTGCACCATTTTCTGCTCGCTCTCCTTTTCGATCTCCTGACCAACTTCAGAGACGCGATGGGAGGCGCTCTTCCATACACTCAGCTCTCCTCGATCGCCGAGACCGATCGCTCCGGTGGCCATCGGGGATCGTACAGTGCTCGGAGAACTTTCGGCAGAGCAGCGACAACGTCGGAGGCGGTGAGCGAGAGCGTGCCAGTCGAAACGACGGCATGCAGGGCCGCTTCGCCGGCGATCACGACACCGGCGGCCGCAGCCTCGCGTGGTCCCAGCCCCTGCGCCGCGAGCGCAGCGATCACACCGGCGAGCACGTCTCCTGTCCCAGCAGTCGCCAGCGCGGGATGCACCTGAGGAGCGATCAGAAGCGACCTGTCAGGGCATGCGACAGCCGTGTGTCCGTACTTCAAAACGACGTGCTGGCCGAAGGTGACCGCCGCCTCGACGGCCTGCGTCCATGGATCTTCCAAAATCGTCGTCACATCGCAACCACACAAGCGCGCGAGTTCACCAGGATGAGGCGTAAGAACGAGTCGTGCCGCGCGCAGTTCTTCCCACCAGGCACCCATTTTGGCGAGCCAGTTGAGGCCATCCGCATCGAGCACCGCATAGCCAGCGAAGCGTTGCGGCACCCCGTCATCCGCCGGCACACCGAAACCGAGGGACCCACGCCGCAGTCGGCCGAGTCCAAAGAGATGGTGGAGCAACTCTTCGGCTGTCTGGTCTTGACCGAGTCCAGGGCCGACCAGCAGGGCTCGGTAGCGTGAGAGGGCATCGCGCACGAGGTTTGCCCACCGCTGGCCAGCTCCGACGTCACCGTCAGGAGCAGGTAGGAAGGTTACATCAGGAAGTGCCGCTGCGATCGAGGGCACGAGCGATCGTGGAACGGACAGTGTGACGAGTCCCGCTCCGGCCCGCAACGCCGCAGTCGCTGCGAGGCGCGGAGCACCGTAATAGTTCGGTGCGCCACCGACGATCAGGACAGCGCCGACCGCCCATTTGTGTGTCTCGGCCGTCCGTTCCGGCAGCCATCCACGAACATCCTGGAGCGTCAGAAGCGCGACGCTTCCGGGACTAACTGGAGGCTTGGGTAGGCCGATGTCGACGAGTCGGATCAGCCCAGTATGACGAAAAGCAGGAAACTGGTATGCACCGATCTTCGGCAGTCCAAGCATCACCGTCAAATCTGCACGAAAGGCACGCGCGTCAGCAGCACCGGTATCGCTGTCGATGCCGGAAGGAACATCGACCGCGACCAACACCGTATTCCGGACACGTCGAGCGCGGTGCGCAGACTCGAAAATCGTCGCGACCGGCTCGGGGACTTCCGGTCGCCCACCGATCCCGAAAATGGCATCGACGATCACATCAGCCAGTGAGAGTTCGCGATCGAGTTCCTCGCTCTGAATCCAGCGGCAGCGCGCCAAGCCGGTCGGCTCGGCTGGGATCGCACCAGGTTCATCTCGATTCCAGCTCCAAACTGCGCAGTCCCAACCAGCCACTGCCAAAAGGCTGGCAGCGACCAATCCGTCACCGCCATTGTTGCCCGGTCCAACGAGGAACAGTGCTCTCCTTCCCTGCTTTCGAGACGCTAGGTGCTCGATCGTCTCCGCCACAGCCTGCCCAGCACGCCGCATGAGTTCTGTCAACGAGAGACCCTGGGCGACTGCTTCGGCTTCAGCACGACGAACTTCTTCGACACGACACAACTTCTCCATTCTCGACTCTCCTCTCTGTGCTAGGAGCGCTCGGTAGGACGGTGTTGGTCGGATGCACGAAAGGTGGCGACGACGACCGCGATCGCCAGATCGCGGGTATGCGTCAAGGAAACAGCGATATGCTCCAGGCCGAGTAGGTGCGCACGCTCCCGTGCAGTTCCGTACAAGATGACCAAAGGTTTCCCACGACGGTTCGGCAAAATCTCGATATCGCGCCAGCGCACGCCGCGGACTCCGGTACCGAGTGCTTTCATGACTGCTTCCTTGGCCGCGAAGCGGGCTGCCAACTCGGCCACTCTCCCAGCATAGCGGGCTCGCTCTGCTTCGGTATAGACCCGTGCCAGAAAACGCTGCCCGAAACGGGCGAGCGTGCGTTCGATTCGCCAGATCTCGATTGCATCGACCCCGACTTCGACCGGCCCTGCCGCGTCAGGATCCCAGATCGGTTCGATGACCACGGCCAACTCCAACGTAGACGAATCCGAGACTCCGGACCTCTGCTGGTTCGTAGATATTGCGCCCATCGACGATGATGGGGGTTCGCATCAGTCCCTTGACCCGCCGGAGATCGGCCTGCTTGAACTCGTTCCATGGCGTCGCGATAAGCAACGCGTCGGCTCCGACCACCGCGGAATAGGGATCCGGTGCATACCGGGCATCAGGTACTTCTCGCGCAGCATTCGTCATGGCTGCGGGATCATACGCTGTTACGAGAGCTCCTCGCTGGAGGAGCATACGTAAAACGTCCAGGGCGGGAGACTCGCGGACATCGTCCGTGTCTTGCTTGAACGCAAGACCCCAGAGCGCGATCGGACGGCCATGCAGATCGCCGAGAAGCTCTTGGACCTTCCGGACGAAGCGGCGACGCTGATCCTCGTTGATTTCCAGTACCGCATGCAAGAGTTGCGGATGGCACCCGACCCGTTCGGCCGTCGCTGCCAGTGCGCGGACATCCTTGGGGAAGCAACTACCGCCGAAACCGAGTCCTGCTTCCAAGAAGAGCGGGCCGATCCGTGGATCGTAGCCCATACCCTGCGCAACGATCTTGATATCAGCTCCGACTTGCTCGCAGATCTGGGCGATCTCGTTGATGAAGCTGATACGGGTCGCCAGAATCGCGTTGGATGCATACTTGACCATCTCGGCACTTCGTCGGTCTGTGATCAGAATCGGCGCGTTCAGGACACGATAGAGCTCAGCGACTCGCTCAGCTGCCTCGCGATCCTCAGCTCCGAGCACGATACGGCTCGGATGGAAAACGTCGTAAACCGCCGAGCCTTCGCGCAGAAATTCTGGATTCGTCACGACGGCAAACGTCGTGCCCGGGGGTTTGAGCTGGTCGATCAGAGCCGAGACGAAATCTCCGGACCCGATCGGCATGGTGCTCTTGTTCACGATGATAGTATGGCCGCTCAGGTGCCGAGCGATCGTCTCGGCGGCTGCTCGCACTGCTCGCATGTCGGCATCCCCATCGAGGGTCGAAGGGGTGCCGACGCAAATGAAAACGAACTCGGCGTCGGGAATCGCCTCTGCATAGTCGGTCGTGAATCGAAGACGCCCCGCCTCGACATTGCGTCGGATCAACTCCTCCAGTCCTGGTTCATAAATCGGCATCGTTCCCTGGCGAAGCTTGTCGACTTTCTCGACGTCGATGTCGATACCCCACACACTGTTGCCCAGATCGGCAAATGCCCCCCCGTAAACGAGCCCAACATAACCGAGACCGACGATCGCGATCGTCGCCATCCTCTGTCCCCGCTTCCTCAACGTCGAATGCTGAAATCGTCGAACTGTCCAGTCGGCTCCACCCACGCGCATTCAGCGCGCTCGACCCACGCACCTGGTGGGCCTGTCCGAACCTGGTCGCGAAGGGCTTCCAAGGCTGCTCGCCGACCTTCCGCCCAGATCTCGACTGATCGCCCATCCTCACGGTTGCGAACCCAACCCGTCAGACCGAGCCGTTCAGCAATCTCGACGACGAAGAAGCGAAAGCCGACTCCTTGAACACGACCGAAAACGATGCAGTGGAGTGCTGCACGATCGTCCATCATCTCACCCTCACCCGTTGACCAGACGATCGCTCGATGTCAGGGCTGTACGCGCCTCGTAGGAGGACAGGAACCGTTCCATGTATTCGGCGAACGTTCCTTCCTCGATCGCACGACGCATCGTTTCCATCTGACGCTGCAAGAACCGGACGTTGTGGATCGTGGCGAGCCGGTAGGCCAACAGTTCGCGCGCGCGGAAGAGATGGTGCAGATAGGCTGCGCTGAATCGCCGGCAGGTGTAACAGTCACATGTCTCGTCGACTGGTGAAGTCTGCAGACGAAAGCGCGCTCCGGTGATGTCCACGCGACCGGTTGGCGTGAAGAGCGCACCATGCCGTGCCAAGCGGGTCGGGAGGACACAATCGAACAGATCGATGCCACACGCAACCGCTCGCCAAAGATCATCCGGCGCACCGACGCCCATCAGGTAACGCGGCCGATCATCGGGCAACTCTCCTGCAGTCGCATCGAGCATTGCATAGAGAAGATCCTTCGGTTCACCGACACTGAGCCCGCCGATCGCGAGACCGTCTACCGGGAGCGACGCCACGAAGCGCGCGCTTTCGACGCGGCGACTGGGGTCGAAGCCGCCTTGGACTATACCGAACAACAATGGTCGCTTCTCCTCCGCGAGCGCTGTTGTCAACTCCTGGAAGCGGTGGAGACTCCTTTGCAACCAACGGTGCGTACGAGCCATCGCCTCCTGCTGCCGCTCGTTGGATTCCCCGAAGCCGACGACGTCATCCAACGGCATCAGCACGTCCGAGCCGAAGAGCATTTGGAGCTCGATGACGATTTCCGGGGTGAGTTCGCGAAGGGAGCCATCGATGTGCGATCGGAATCGTACTCCTTTCTCTGTGACGTCACGGAGTTTTGCCAAACTATAAATTTGAAATCCGCCGGAGTCGGTCAGAATCGGACCGTCCCAGCACATGAAGGTATGCAAGCCTCCAGCTGTTTCGATGACCTCCAGCCCGGGGCGCAGGAAGAGATGGTACGTATTCGCCAGGATGATCTCGCTCCCTGTGGCGCGCACTTCCTCGGGCGTCAGGGACTTGACTGTGGCTTGTGTCCCTACCGGCATGAATGCGGGGGTCTGCACCGGCCCGCGACGGGTGTGGAGAACACCGCGGCGGGCCATCGTGGCCGTGTCGCGTGCGATGATGCGGAACCTTCCCTTCCCCTTCATGCCTTTCTCGTCGATCCTTTCGATGAGAAGTGCCGCTCCTTCTGTCTCTCGATCCGGTATACCCTGTCGATCGAGACTCGCACAAGGCGGACGAGGAGGGTGAACGAGGATCATGGCTGAGTCATCGCATAACCGGTTGCGGCTGATCCCACGCGGTCAGGACGTCCGACGGTCGGTCCTGGAACTCTTCTATGGTCCGCTCGCTCCTGTCTATCCGTTGTTGACACGAATGCTCTTCGGAAACGCGTGGCAAGCCTGGCAACGTGCCGCGTTGCCCTGGCTTGCCGGTGTGCGAGACGTTGCTGAGATCGGTTGTGGGACGGGTGACTTCGCAGCGGACTTAGCCACGCGAGGCAAGCGAGTCCTGGCGATCGATCGTTCCCCGACGATGACACGGCTAGCTCGCCGCCGCGTCGCACGCTCCGAGCGCGTGTGGATCGTCCGCGCTGACGCGCGGCGACTACCATTGCGTGATGCTTGCCTCGATGCGGTCGTGACCACCTTTCCGACCGGAGTCTTCCTGACCAACGAGATGACCAGTGAAGTAGCTCGGGTTCTCCGGTCAGGAGGCCTGTACGTTGCGGTCGTTACCGCACAGCCGCGCTCGTGGCCGTGGTGGATGCGTCCTTTCCGTCGATTTTTCGGTCCGACTGCTGCTCATGCTCTGCTCGACTGTGCGCAGCTTCCTTCCCCACCACCCGTCCCGCTCTTCGCCGAGATGCGTTGGGAAACACGGGACGATGCTACTGGTCGCGTCTGCCTGTGGATCGCTCGGCGCACTGGTTAGCGTGCGGGAAAACTCACGTTTCCCACGGTCCAGTCGATGACAACGGTTTCGGCTCGGTGAGCAGCTCGTCGAGGTCGACCAGATCCGCGAGCGGGTCGTCCTTCGTCGGCTCACGCCGTCCGTTACTCACATTGGCCGATACGGCGGTTGACTCCGAGGGTGCGAGTGGCGGAACCATGGGGGCAGCAGGCATGGTAGCAGGCGCCGAGACCTGATCGAGCGCAACCGTACTCGCTGCTTGAGAGACGGTGACCGTTGCCTCGTTCAGTGCTGCCCGAGTCTCCTGAAGCGCGGTATGAGTTTCTTGCTGGACCGAGAGAACCGACGTGGCGACTTCCGTCGTGCTCTCCTGAACCTCACGGAATGCCTGCTCGAACTCGCTCGTCAGCTCCCTTGTCGCGTTGCGGAATTCGCGAACTGCTCGTCCGACCGTGGCGGCGATTTCCGGTAACTTACCCGGACCGAAGAGCACGAGTGCCAAGATCATGATGACGAGCAGCTCGCCGGGTCCCATTCCGAAGAAGTCCATGGCTCGTCCTCTTCGCCTTTCCGCCTTTGGGCTCCTGCGCCACTAGGGAGCGATCTCGGTAGCCGAGACAGCGAACTCCGCCGGAAGTATAACAGGCTCGGGGAAGGAGTCCTGACGGTGAGGTTCCCGCTGACTCCGGTCGTCGCGCTCGATGGGCGTCTCTTGGCGTATCGTCGGGGCGGGATCAGCCGCTATATTGCTGAACTCGGTCGTGCTTTGGCACGTGCGGAAAGCGATTCCTCAGAAGTGCGCTTTCGGCTCGTCGTCAATCGTTCTCTGCCGGATCTTCCCTTGTCGTCGCTTCGGGTCATGACACCACCGCATCATCCATTGGAAACTTGGAGCCTCGGCTGTGAACTGGCATTCCGCGGAATTCGTGTCTACCATGCAACCGATTTCGTCCTGCCGCGCCTTCCCCCTTGGATACGCGGTGTCACGACCATCCATGACCTCGCCTTTCTCGATGCACCTGGTGATTTGACTCCCTCCGCTCTTCGCTACTACCGGCGGACTCTGGAGCGCCTCCGAGCCGCGGATCGGATCATCGTGCCGTCAGAGGCCACAGCTCGGCGACTCCGCTCGGTGGTGCCGGAAAGGGGTGAGCACATCCGCGTCATCTATCACGGTGTCCACCACCAATGGGGATCGACTGTGTCCGACGCCTGGGAACGATCGAGCCGTATCCTGATGCCACGGCTCGGCCCTCAGATCGAAGAGCGACCGCTCCTCCTGGCGGTCGGGACGATCGAGCCGCGCAAACGTTTCGATCTCTTGCTGAAGGCGTTCTCGCTTCTCCGGCAGGCTGACGTCCAACCTGCTCCGCTGCTGGTGATCGTCGGACAAGAAGGTTGGCAATGCACCAGTACCGTACAGCAATTCCGCGTTGGAGAGCGCGAAAGAGTCCTGTGTTGGTTGTCGGACATCGATGACGAGGACTTGCATGCGCTCTACTCTGTAGCGTCTGCGCTCGTCGTCGCAAGCCGCGACGAAGGTTTCTGCTTGCCAGCAGTCGAGGCGATGGCCCACGGCGTACCTGTCGTTGCTTTCGCTGTCGGTGCACTTCCAGAGATCGTGGGCGATGCTGGACTCTTGGTTCGAGAAGAAACGGCGGCTAGCCTCGCGGGGGCATTGGTCCGTGTACTGAGCGATGCCGATCTCCGGGCAGAACTCGCTCACCGGGCTCGCCTTCGGGCACAGCGCTTTACCTGGGAGGAATCATCTCGCCGAACGCTCGCAGTCTATCAGGAGGTGCTCGATCGTGGCTTCTGATGCGTGGCTCGTGGTTGGATTGGGTAATCCAGGCTCGGAATACGCCGAAACCCGACACAACGTTGGGTTTTGGGTGATCGATCACGTGGCGCAACTCACGAATGTCGTCGGTTTTCAGCGGCGATTCGAAGGAGAGTTCGCAACGGTGCACACCGACCGCGGGTTACTTTTACTCCTGAAGCCTCTGACATTCATGAATCGCAGTGGTGTGGCTGTCGCAGCCGCAGTTCGCTGGTACAAACTTTCCTTGGATCGAACGCTCGTGGTTCACGATGATATGGACTTGCCACTCGGCACATTGCGGTTTCGGCAGGGAGGAAGCGCTGCCGGTCACCACGGTGTCGAATCAGTGATTCGCGAACTGGGAAGCGATCGTTTCGGACGTCTTCGGATCGGCATTGGGCGACCGACCCGCCGGGAGGAAGGACGCGACTACGTGCTGAGTCCATTCCATCCCGAGGAGCGACCGCTCGCGGAGCGGACCGCAACCCTCGCAGCTGAAGCGGTCCTGGTGTGGCACCGGGAAGGCATGACGGTCGCAATGAATCGGTTCAATGGGCTCCGTCTGTCTCTCGACGAGAGTGCGCTGCCTCGCTGATAGAGTGTCGCGGGAGGGGCTTCGGATCTGCCTCGGAGCAAGCGTCTCGATCGATCGGTACTGCCCAGGAGGGTGCAACGTGCTCGTGCATTCTCTTCGCGAGCGGCCTGATGCTCCCTGGTAAGTACCCCAAGAAAGCAACGGAATTGCCGTATGCCAACAAGGTATCATGACCATGAAAAGGGATGGAGGACATGATGGACGTCGATCGGGGCCAAACGGAACGCGCGTATCTCATGCTGCTGGTCGGTGACGAGCGTCGCACGTCCGATGCAGCGCTCGGTATTGCGTTGCGTGGTGCTGGGCATGGATTGCGGATTCATATCATCGAGTTCCTGAAAACTGGGCGCGAGCGGGGAGAAGTTGCCGCAGTGTCTTTCTTGACCGGCGTCACGCTCTCCCAGTACGGCATGATCGATGTCCGGACGCGCCCTGAAGAGATCCGTGGCCCAGCAATCTCGCCGGAGCGCTTGCAGGCCGCGCTACGAGAGGCCAGGCAGCATGTGGCACTGCGGGTGACGAACATCCTGATCCTCGACGGTCTTTTGACCCTGGTCGAAGAGGGAATGGTCGACGAGAAGACCATTCTCGAGTTGGTCGAGCGGGCCGCACCGTGGACCGATATTGTCCTGACGGGGCGAGCAGCGCCACCAGCACTGCAAGAGGCGGCTGACAGCGTCACGCTCATGCAAACGATCAAATCGCGGGATCATGAGCCACTACGACGAGGATTGCACTATTGAGCGGGAGGTACGTGTGCGGCGACGAATCCGCGTCTTGATCGCAAAACCTGGGCTCGATGGCCACGACCGTGGTGCGAAGGTCTTGGCACGAGCGCTGCGCGATGCGGGAATGGAAGTGATCTACACCGGTCTCTTCCAAACGCCTGAAACGATCGCGCGGAGCGCCGTCGATGAGGATGTCGATGTTGTCGGCCTCAGCATCCTCTCCGGCGCACATAACCAACTCGTACCGGAAGTATTGCAAGCCCTGCGGTCCGCCGGGAAAGAGGATGCTCTAGTGCTTGTCGGCGGAATCATCCCCGAAGAAGACATCCCCTTCCTCAAGGCACAGGGGGTTGCCGAGGTTTTCGGCCCCGGTACGCCGCTGTCAGAAATCATTCGCTTCATCGAAACGCATGTTGGTGAGCCAGTGAGGGGCGCGTGAGTCGAGATGTCGCAGGACTTGGGGAACTTGCTCGAAGGCGTTCGGAAACGGGATCGTTCCTCCCTGGCGCGCGTACTCTCCCTGTTGGAGCGTCATCCTGACCGGGCGCAACTGCTTCCGCTGGAGCGTGGAGGACACGCGACGGTCGTTGCGGTGGCTGGACCGCCGGGAGCCGGTAAGAGTACGCTGTTGGGTCGACTGGCTGCTGAGATGGGTTCCAGGGATATGTCGGTCGCCGTCCTCGCCTTCGATCCGGTCAGCCCGTGTTCCGGAGGTGCACTCCTCGGCGATCGGATCCGCATGCTCGATGCCGCGGAGCACCCCAACGTCTACGTGCGTTCCGTCGCTGCACGCGATCCGGCCGGTTCTCCGGTTCTCCCTGCGCTCCTCGCTGTCCTCGATCTTTATGGGTTCGACGTCGTCTTTCTCGAGGCGGTCGGTGCCGGGCAGGAGGCTTCGCCGCTCCTCCTCGCCGCGGATCTCGCTCTCCTCGTACTGGTCCCCGGGCTCGGCGATAGTGTGCAGACGTTGAAAGCGGGCGTTCTCGAGATCGCAGACCTTATCGTGATCAACAAATCGGATCGTCCTGGTGCAGCTGAACTTGTTCGCGACCTTTCCGCCTACTACCGGCTCCTCGCCGATGCGAGTCACCCTCTTCCACCCATCCTGCAGACGGTCGCGAGCGAAGGACAGGGAATCACAGCGGTGATCGAGGCGATCACTGCACTCCGAGATCGCTATGCCGCGAGTGGCATCCTCGAAGACCGGCGCCGCCGTGCTACCACTCGTCTGTGGCAGCACTCTCTCCGTACGCGCTGTCTTCGCATTATCGACGAATTGCTGAACGACGGACTCACATCGAACGTTGGCGATGGTGAAGCGCGCATGCCTGAGCGACAGCTTTACCGGAAACTTGCCGAGCGGTTCGCCCTCCTCGCCGCCTCGTCGGATGATTCTCGCTGACTCCGTTGACCAGCACAGCGATTCGCGATCTTGGCTGCAGCTGCTCCGGCCCCAACACCATTGTCGATATTGACGACGACCAAGCCGGGAGCACAGGACTGCAGCATGCTGTACAACGCCGCTTGCCCTTGCCCTCCCATACCATACCCTACCGGAGTCGGCAGGCCGATCACCGGAACGGAGACGAGTCCAGCGACCACACTCGGGAGAACCCCATCCATGCCAGCGGCGACGATCAGAACATCGGCATCCCATTCGCTGACCAGATCGCGTAGCGCAGGTACCAAACGATGCAAACCAGCAACACCGACATCGTAGACGACACGAACGAGACAGCCGAGTTCCTCCGCAACGAGCTGCGCTTCTTCAGCCGCCAGCCGATCAGCCGCTCCGGCCGTCAAGATGCCCACCCGTCCACCCGTGGGCTGGACAACGCACTCGTTTCGCCTGAGAACGATGGTCCGCTTCGAGGGTGCCGTACGTACCGACACCGAGGCGAAGCGGGTGCAGATGGCCTCATACTGGACCGGTTGCACCCGGCTGACGAGCACTCGGCCTTCTCGCTCCAACAAGAGGTCGATGGCAGCGAGGAGTTGCTCGATCGTCTTACCCTCGGCGAGGACGATTTCCGGCACGCCCGTTCGCCGGCGTCGCGCTGGGTCCACCCACACGCCTGGATTCGTTCGACCCGATAGCTCCTCGCCCTCGAGAGCGGCCCGAAGATCCTGAAACGGATCACTCCGCCATTCGCTGGTCATGCCGCGTTCTCCGCTCCACTCAACACGTTATCGATGAGCGAACCGATGTCCGGTCGTGAAACACCGTTCCGCCGTAGAAGGAGAAAATATTCGATGTTGCCTTCCACGCCAGTGATGGGGGATCGAATCAGTCCCTCGACCGAGAAACCTAGGTCGAGGGCTGTTGCCGTGACTCGCTCGAGCACTTCGCGGTGCACAGCGAGGTCACGGACGACGCCTCCTTTCCCCACTTTACCGCGTCCAGCTTCGAACTGCGGCTTCACGAGAGCGATGACCCGACCACCCGGAGCGAGAACTTTCCAAGCAGCCGGCAAGACGAGGCGCAGCGAAATGAACGAGACATCGATCGTAACGAGATCGATCGGTTCCGGCAGAGTTTCGAGATAACGAACGTTGGTTCGTTCCATCACCACGACTCGTGGATCGTGACGCAATCGGTAATGTAGCTGTCCCCGACCGACATCGATCGCGTACACCCGCCGCGCGCCATGCTGTAAAAGCACGTCGGTAAAGCCACCGGTTGACGCGCCGAAATCTGCGCACACGAGCCCTTCGACATCGACCTGAAACGAACGCAGCGCATGCTCCAGCTTCTCCCCGCCACGACTGACATAGCGCGGCGGCTCTAAAAGCCTCAGTTCAGCATCCGCTGGCAGCAACTCTCCGGCCTTTTCGACTCGCTGGTCGCCCAGCCACACCCTGCCAGCCATGATCAAAGCGCGAGCCTGACTCCGCGTCGCCACCAGTCCGCGGGACACGAGGAGGTCATCGGCTCTAACGCGGCGCTTGGTCATCGCTCAACTCAGGTGAATCGCTCCAGCTGTGCAGCACGACTGTACTGGAAGTAGCATACGGCGAGCGCCAAAGCATCGGCTGCATCGTCAGGCTGCGGAAGTACAGGCAACTGGAGCAAGAGGCGAACCATCTCCTGCATTTGGCGCTTGCGCGCCCGCCCATAGCCACCCACCGCCTGCTTGACCTGTGCGGGAGTGTACTCGACAACGGGAATAGTGCGCTGTCCGCACAGGAGCAAGACGATTCCTCGAGCTTGCCCCACAGCCAGCGCGGTCGTCACGTTTCGGGCAAAGAAGAGTTGTTCTAACGCGACGACATCGGGTTGCCAACGCTCCAACAGTTGAGCGAGTTCGTCATGCAGAACGACCAGCCGTCGTTCTACCGGCAAGTGGGGAGGCGTGCTTACGACACCGAAGGACAACGCTCGTAGCGGATCGCCTCCTTCGACCACGCCGTAACCCAACCTCGCCATTCCGGGATCGACTCCTAGAACACGCACACTCGCCTCACTCGTTCCGCTTGAGCTGCCGTTTCCAGCATTTCGAACACAGCAACCGGTACGGATCGTCGGGATTCGCTTGAAAGCATAGCCAAAGTGCAGTATACTGCCGATCGGAACGCACGCACGATCGCCTTGCGCAACTGAACGGAAGGGACAGCGAGTGAAAGGCGGACGAGATTCGCCACGACCGCTCGCCGGGAAATGGCCCACGACGTCATGATCTTCTGGTCCGACAACGTCGATGCGGTGCCGACTGGTGAGTGGGGGTTGAAACATGGATTCCATGGATCTACATGCCTTAGACGGAACGAGCGATTCCTACTTCCTCGCTGACGACGTGCTTCCCTCACTGACCGATTTTGATGAGCTTTCCGCAGACGAAACCTTGAAGACAACCGAGAGCGAAGGCCTCCTTCCCTCGCGACTCTCACGCCTGCAGCGACGATTGCACGATCACCCCGAACGCTTCGACGACGACGGCCTCAGTACCAGCGATACCGTTCGTCTCTATCTCCAAGAGATTGGTGAAACGGCGCTTCTCACCCCCCAAGAGGAAGTCTGGCTCGCTCAGCGCATCGAACGAGGCAAGATCGCCAAAGCTCGGCTCGAGCGGGGAGACTACAAGTCGGAAGACGAACGACTGGCTCTCGTCGCGGACAAGGAAGACGGTGAACGCGCCCGTGCTCATTTGATTCAAGCCAATCTGCGGCTGGTAGTCAGTGTCGCCAAGAAATATGTCGGACGTGGTCTCTCTTTTCTCGACCTCATTCAAGAGGGCAATATCGGCCTCATGAAGGCGACTGAGAAGTTCGACTACAAGCGGGGCTACAAGTTCTCCACCTATGCAACGTGGTGGATCAGGCAAGCGATCACGCGGGCGATTTCCGATCAGAGTCGGACCATCCGCTTGCCCGTCCATGTCGGCGAGACCATCAACCGGATCAAGAAGGTCAGCCACCGCCTCCAACAGATTCTCGAACGCGAACCGACCCAGTTGGAAGTTGCCCGTGCCCTCGATATGCCGGAAGAAAAGATTCGCCAGATCCTCGAAGCGGCACGCCTCCCCGTTTCGTTGGAAGCACCGATCGGTCAAGACGGTGACGCGTTCTTGGGTGACTTCATCGAGGACGAGACACAGCCAGCCCCACTGGAGATCGCTTCCCAGCAACTCCTTCGCCAACAGCTCACAGAAGCGTTGAGTCGCCTCACCGAGCGCGAACGCCGCATCATCATCCTGCGATACGGCCTCGAAGACGGACAGTTCCGCACCCTCGAGGAAGTCGGGCGCGAGTTCGGTATCACCCGCGAGCGGATCCGGCAGATCGAGGCGAAGGCCCTCCGCAAGCTGCGCCAGCCGAGCTGCAGCCGCTTTTTGCGCGGCTATCTGGACTGATCGTCACGCTTTTCTGCTATCCTCCTTTCCGTCGGGAACCGACGGAAAGGAGGATCTCGTGCTGACGATCGAGTTTTGGTCCGATATCCAATGTCCGTGGAGTTATGTCGTTTCGTTGCGTCTGCGCCGCGCGCTGCACGCTTCCCCCCGCCCGCTCCGCGTTCTCTGGCGCTACTGGCCTCTCGAGCTCGTCAACCAACGCGCCACCCCACGTTGGCTCCTGGAGGCCGAACGCGCCATTCTCGCCCGTTGCGAGCCGGACGCCTTCGCCCCGTGGCGACGGGACGATTATCCCTCCACTTTCCTTCCCGCAATGGCCTTGGCCGCCGCTGCACGCCAGCAAGACCCCGATTTCGCTGACACCGTCGACCGGGCTGTGAGAGAAGCCTTCTTCCTCGACCAATGCAATGTCGCCGTCCTACCCGAACTCCTCCTCACACTCGAACGAAAGGGAATCGTCACCGATCGACTGCAAGATGCATTCTGGTCCGGCCGAGGCTGGCGCGAACTCTGGAATGACTGGCAAGAGAGTCACTCCCGCGCGATACAGGGGAGCCCCCATCTATTCCTCGTCGAGCTGGGGAAGAACGTTCATAGTCCGGGGCTACAAGAGGGCACCACACCGCACGGGCTGCCGCTCGTGCTTCAGGATGATCCGGCGTTTGTCGAAGAGTGGCTCGACCAACTCGGACCATTCGACGGAGACTCGCTCGATGGATACTGACCGAAGATCAACACGGCATTGTGTCCACCGAAACCGAAAGCATTGCTCATGACGTAGCGAAGGCGCTCCTTCCGTGGTGCATTCGGCACGTAATCGAGGTCGCAGTCCGGGTCTGGTTCCGAGAGGTGCCAGGTCGGTGGGATGACCTGATGCACCAAAGCGAGTACCGAGATCGCTGCTTCCAGGGCACCGGCTGCGCCTAAGAGGTGTCCGGTGAGCGCTTTCGTCGAACTGACAGGTGGAACAGCCTGCCGCCCCCCGAAAAATTGCTTTAACGCCGCTGTTTCCGCTGCATCGTTCAGCGGCGTACTCGTCCCATGGGCATTGATGTAGTCAATATCTTTGGTCGAGAGCCCAGCATCGTCCAAAGCCTCTCGCATCGCTGCCACTGCACCCCGCCCATCGGCACAGGGCTGCACGATGTGATAGGCATCCGCCGTCGTCCCATAACCAACGAGCTCGGCGAGGATCGGGGCGCCGCGCTCACGCGCGAGGTCTTCCGCTTCCAACACGACAATGGCTGCCCCTTCAGCGATCACGAAACCATCGCGCGTACGATCGAACGGGCGGCTCGCAGTCTCCGGCTCGTCGTTACGACGCGACAGCGCCTGCAAGGCTGCGAAGCCGGCTACGATGGTTCGTGTCAGTGGTGCCTCGCTCCCACCCGCCAGGGCGATGTCGGCGCGCCCGTCCCGAATCATGCGAGCAGCCTCTCCGATCGCATTGGCACCGCTCGCACATGCCGACAGCGTCGCAAAATTGGGTCCAGTCGCACCGATCTGGATTGCAGTCACTCCTCCGGCCATATCTGCGAGGAACATCGGTATGAGAAATGGACTGACTTTCCCCGCTCCACGTGTCCGCAATGTCTCGACCCCAGCTTCGAACGTTTCCACTCCACCGAGCGCCGATCCGATCAAGACTGCGGTGCGCTCCGCCAGTGCAGGTGTCAATTCGAGACGAGCAGCAGCCAGCGCCTCTCGCGCCGCAGCGACCGCAAACTGTACGAAGCGATCCGTTCGCCTGACTTCCTTGGCGGGCAAGTACTGATCCGGTTCGAACCCTCTGACCTCTCCCGCGATCCGACTGGGTAAATCATCCGCCGGTACCCGAGTCAGCCGCGACGTACCGGAGTGTCCATCCATGAGCGCCTGCCATACGGTCGTCGGGTCGTTCCCGATCGGCGTGATCATCCCGATCCCGGTCACCACCACGCGACGCATCTCAGTTCCCTTTCTGGCGGATCTCGTCCCAATTCAACGACCGCGGCGGACGTCGGTTCTGGAGAGCCGCTACGAGATTCTCGGCCGCCAACTCCGCCATACGCGCACGCGTCGTCTCGCTCGCACTCGCAATGTGCGGCGTCACGATCACGTTCGGACACTGCAGAAGCGGATGATCAGCTGGCAACGGCTCGGGATCGGTGACGTCCAACCCTGCGCCCCAGAGATGCCCTGTTCGAAGAGCTCGTACCAGGGCCTCGGTATCGATGACGGGACCACGCGCCGTATTGATGAGGATCGCCCCAGGCTTCATCAATGCGAGTTCCCGCGCGCCGATCAGCTTTCTCGTTTCTGGTGTCAAGGGCACGTGCAGGGTCACGACATCGCTTTCGCCCAGAAGCTGCTCGAGGGAGACATACGTCGCCCCGAGACCTCGCTCAACCTCCGATGACTGCCGGGTCTGATCCGTGTACAACACCCGCATGCCGAATCCGCGGGCTCGACGGGCAACTGCACGGCCGATCCGCCCGAAACCGACGATCCCCAGCGTTGCACCCGAGAGATCGCGCCCGAGGAAGCCGAG
>DAOTYK010000067.1:0-11016 GCA_034434855.1 Thermomicrobium sp. | reverse complement strand
CACTGACCTGCGGGCAGTGGACGCACGACTACCCGATCGACGTCGAGGAAGCGCGGCAGCTCGGGCTACCCGTCACGGTGGGGATTCCGGACGAAGTGTATCAGTTGATGGAACTGTATCCGCAAGCGATGCAGCGGCGGCCGTCCGTCCAGTACATCCCGATGCCGTACGAGATACCGCGGCAGCGGGACGGAAGCCAGCGGCGCGGGTAGAAGGTCGAGTAGGGTATGTGCTCGTGCGTTCCCGATCTACCCGGGATGCGTGAAAGCTGCTATACTATGGTGCTGGATACGGATCGGGGTGTGGCGCAGTTGGTAGCGCGCGGCGTTTGGGACGCTGAGGTCGGAGGTTCGAGTCCTCTCACCCCGACCGTGCGGGAGTAACTCAGTTGGTAGAGTGCCGGCCTTCCAAGCCGGTTGTCGCGGGTTCGAATCCCGTCTCCCGCTCCGGTCTCTTCGATACGAGCCGAGGTGAACAAAGCTGAGAGCCAAGTGGGAGTAGGGTACGTTGCCCTACTCCTTGTTGTCTCGTTGCGCGTCGCGAGGCGCGTTCTTGGCGTGCATGTTGTTCGTAACGGGGAGGTTGCCAGGAAGCGATGCGCCTCAGCGTCCCGCCACGGGCGTGTTCGATTGCGAAACGATGGACGGAAACGGGCCAACCGTCTCGTTTCGAGCGACCTCAGGTTGAAAAAAGAAGAGCCTCGCGCTTGTCAGAGCTACTCATCGATCCTTCATCGGCTTTTCCCTCGATCCCATGACGAGCGAGAGCATCGGTGGGAGATGCTCACCGACTGGTGGAGTGCGAGGGCTGAGGTCTGCACCTCGTTCTTGAGCTCCCAGTGCAAACCTGCCTCGCACGAAGACGACCGTGGAGTGGATTGCCTCCTGAACCCATTCAGGCGATACTGGCCTCGAACGCGGGAAGGAGCGGAAAAGATGCGTGCGCGGGCTGCCGTTTTGGCGGAGGTCAAAAAGCCGCTGGAGATCTGGGAACTCGAGGTCGACGCACCCAAGGAAGGCGAGGTGTTGGTCCGAGTCGTGGCGGCCGGGGTGTGTCACAGTGATTTGCACTATATCCAAGGGGATCTGGAGACGCCACTCCCGGCAGTGCCCGGTCATGAGGGTGCGGGAGTCGTGGAGGCGGTTGGGCCGGGTGTGACGCGTTTTCGACCCGGGGATCCTGTGTTGTTCGTCTTCCGTGCGTTCTGCGGGCAGTGTTTTTACTGTCTCAATGGGCGTCCAGCTCTCTGCGATTTCAGTAATCCGATCCGGCGAACCGGACGGATGTTCGATGGCACGACGCGTTTTCACCGGAACGGCGCAGATGTGCACCATGTTCTCGGCGTCTCTTGTTTTGCCGAGTACACGGTCGTTCCAGAGCAGGGCCTTTTGCCCCTTCCACCGGACATTCCGTTGGATCGCGCAGCTTTGGTAGGTTGTGGCGTGACGACTGGTGTCGGGGCGGTACTCTTCGCTGCGGGTGTGCGGGCGGGTGAGAGCGTTCTGGTGATCGGTTGCGGTGGTGTCGGACTCAACGTGGTACAAGGTGCTGCCCTGGTCGGCGCGGGTCCGGTGATTGCCGCTGATGTCGTTCCGCAAAAGTTAGAATGGGCGCGTCAACTTGGGGCCACTCATACCATCGATCCGCGGGAACAGGACGTGGTCGAGGTAGTTCGGGAACTCACTGGCGGTCGCGGCGCGGACTATACCTTCGAGGTGATCGGTCGTGCGGACACGATCCAGCAGGCCTATGCGGCAACGCGAAAGGGAGGCACTACGGTCATCGTGGGGCTCACACCGATGGGAACGACTGTGCCGCTCGACCCGTTGGATCTTTTGCGGACGGAGAAGACGATCAAGGCCACGCTCTATGGGAGCGCGAACTTACCGCGAGACATCCCCCGACTTCTCGAGCTGTATCGGCTCGGCCGTCTCCGGCTGGACGAACTGATTTCCCGGCGACTTCGCCTGGAGGAGATCAACGAGGGATTCGAAGCGATGCTCGCCGGCAGCGTCGCGCGGAGCATCGTCATGTTCGAGCACTGAATCAGGTGCTGTCCGCTCGTGGCAGGAGACGTGCAAAACGTCGTTTGCCGACTTGGAGCACGACTGGCTCGTGGAGTTCCAACATTTCCTCTGGGTCGTCGAGACGCTGTCCGTCCAAACGCACCCCGCCCTGCTGAACGAGTCGCCGTGCCTCGTTGTTACTGCGGGCGAACCCCGCGAGCACGACATAATCGAGAACGCGTGCGCGCGTCGGCACGCTGACCTCGGGAATCTGCTCGGGGATTTCGCGGAGCCGGTGTACTCGGTGGAAGTGATCGCGCGCTCGTTCTGCTGCGTCGGGCGAGTGCAAGTCACTGACGATGACGAACGCGAGACGCTCCTTCGCGTCGCGCGGATTGAGCCGTCCCGCACTCATTTCCAGGAGCATGCGGTCGATCTCTTCGTCTGGTATATCGGTCAGGAGTCGAAAGTAATCGCCTAAAACATGATCGGGGATCGACATGATCTTGCCGAACATCTCCTCTGGTGGATCATTGACAGCGATGTAATTGCCATAACTCTTGCTCATCTTCAGGTGACCATCAGTACCGACGAGGAGCGGTACCGTGAGGATGTCCTGCGGTTCCAATCCGTATTCGCGCATGATATCCCGGCCGACGAGGAGATTGAAGAGCTGGTCGGTGCCGCCGATTTCGACGTCGGCCTGGATTGCTACCGAATCGTAGGCTTGCAAGAGTGGATAGAGTAGCTCCGTGATGGAGATGGGTGACCCCTCCTGGTAGCGCTTCGCGAAATCCTCGCGCGTGAGTAGTTTGGCCACGGTGTACTTACTGGCGAGGCGAATGACATCCTCCAGCGTGAAATTGCCGAACCATGTGCTTTGCCAAACGATCTCGGCCCTCGTCACATCGACAACCTTGAAGAATTGCTCGAGATACGTTTCCGCGTTGGCTCGTACTTCTTCTGCGGTGAGCATCGGCCGCTGGGACGAGCGCCCGGAGGGATCGCCGATTCGGGCAGTCCAGTCACCGATGATGACGACGACTTGATGACCTAATGCTTGGAACTGCCGTAGTTTGCGAAAACAGACGTAGTGACCGAGGTGGATGTCCGGTCGGGTCGGATCGACCCCTAGCTTGACGCGCATCGGCTGGTCTCCGAGCAGCCGAGCACGCAAGTGCTCGCGGACGACGACATCGACCGTGCCGCGCGAGAGGAGCAGATCGACGAACGCTTCTCGCTCATGAACCGGGATCATCGATCACCTCGACTCCTTCCGGTGCCGCGTGGAGCGCTTGCACGAGCGGTGGTGGCCATTCGGCCATCGCTGTCTGAAGCACAGCGCGCCCATTCCGTTCGTCTTCACGCATCTGTTCGATCAATGCATCTGCATCCGGAAATGCACGGTCTGGTCGGAGCCGTTCGATGAAATACACCGTGATCGTCTCGCCTCGCAAAGTCGGATACGTCTGGTCGATCAGGTAAGCCTCGACAGCGTGACCCGCACCGGGAAAGGTCGGACGGCTGCCGATATAGGCGAGCGCTGGATGCCAGCTACCCGAAAGATGAGCGATCGCGGCGTAGATGCCGTCGCCTGGGAGCATGAGTCGATCGGCGACAGCGATATTTGCCGTGGGAAAACCTAACTGGGATCCTCTCCCCGTGCCAGCCACGACCGTCCCGGTGAGCGCGTACGGCCGACCGAGAAGCGTCCCGGCCTCGCGCACCGCACCGGCGGCGATCAGCTGGCGAATTCTCGTCGACGAAATCGTCTCGCTGAGTTCGCTCAGGCGAGGGAGCACCACGACTTCGAATCCATGATTTCGTCCGAGTTCGCGCAAGAGAGCCGGGTCTCCCGTTCGACCACGCCCGAAATGGAAGTCCTCTCCAACGACGATCGTGGTCAAGTGCGTCGACCGCACGAGAAGCTCGACGAATGCTTCTGGGGATAGTGCAGCAAAAGAGCGGTCGAACTGCACGAGAAGCACGCGATCGATACCAGCGGCGAGGATGAGGCGAAGACGCTGCTCCGTGAGGGAAAGGCGTTGCGGTGCCCGTTCGGGTGCCAGAACTTCGAGAGGTAGAGGGTCGAAGGTAATCGCCAGGCTCGGTAGCCCGCGCATCGCCGCGCGTTCGTGAACGGTTCTGAGGAGGTATTGGTGACCACGGTGGACACCATCGAAGTTGCCGATCGTCACGACATGTGACTCGTTCGGAATGTCATTCCAGGAGTGAACGATCCTCATTGGGCGTCTAGCCTCTCCGTCCAGCCCCCTCGCGATGCACGAGGACCGGCTGCCAATATCGCTTTTGTGGGTCGAAGTGGGCGAGTCCGATCCAGTTCCCATCTTGCGCGTAGGCACGAGCAGTAGTGCCAGGTGAGCTGCTCGCTGAACAGCGCACCGGCGCGCCATGATACCATGCTCGAAGTTCCCGTTCGGGAACCAAAAGAACTGGGAGTTCCGCTACGAACTCATCCGGGTGACGGGCGATCAATGGCCAGGACGATGGTGTGAGCAACTGATGCAACTCGTCGATCGACCAGGCGGAAGCGAGCGAGAATCGGCCCACGCGCGTGCGCACGAGACCGTGCAAGTAAGCACCAGTGCCTAGGCGGGCACCGAGGTCGCGGGCAAAGGAACGAACATAGAATCCCTTCCCACAGTCGATCGAGACGATGAGATCCGGATAGGAATACTGCACGAGGCGTAGGCTGTTGACTCGCACCAAGCGTCGTTCCAGAGGCACTGGCTGGCCAGCCCGAGCACGTCGGTAGGCTGCGACGCCGCCAACTTTCAGTGCGGAATAGATCGGCGGCTTTTGCTCGTACTCGCCGAGGAACTCGGCGAGTGCCGACTCGATGTCTCGGAGCGAGGGTGGGTGCAGGGATAGTGGTGAGGCTGTCAGCGGTTCACCTTCGAGATCATCGCTCGTGGTGCTCGTGCCGAGGACGATGTGTGCGACATAGCTTTTGTCCGCATCGGTCGCGTGCCGAACGAGGCGCGTGGCGATACCGACAGCGATGACGAGCAATCCTTCGGCGGCCGGGTCGAGCGTGCCGCCGTGACCGACCGTTTGCGTGCGGAGGCGCGTGCGGACCCACTGCACCACGTCGTGGGATGTCCAACCGCGTGGCTTGTCCACTAGAAGTATGCCGTGCACTGTCGCTCACCCCGACGGAAGCTCGATGCTGAGCAATGCGCTCACCTGTGCTGCGAGGTCGTCGAGAAACGATCGTCGAGCGGCTTCGCCCGGGGGAAGGCGGCACCCCGCTGCACGTGGGTGCCCCCCGCCCCCATAGCGCTGGCAGAGGCGAGCGACATCCACCGAACCATCAGCCGAGCGCAAGCTGACACGCCATCCCTCGCTCTGTTCGTAAAACAGCAGTGCTACTGATGTGCCATCCGTCCCGACGAGAAAATTGACGATCCCTTCGCCTTCGACGGGACTCGCTCCTGCCTCCTGAAGCATATGGTGGGTGATCTCGGTCCAGATCAACGGCGGCTCATACTGGACGCGGCTCAGCGCAGCACCCCAGAGCCGAATGGTCGACAATGGCTTTCTGCGGAAGAGATGGGTGATGATGTCTTCTTGCCGCGCACCAGCCTCGAGCAAGCGAGCGGCAAGCTGGAAAACGCGAGCGGACGTACTCGTGGTCTGGAAGCTGAGTGTGTCGCCGTAGAGTCCTGTAAGGAGGCAGGTGGCGACATCAGGAGTGATCGGTTGTTCAAGTTCCTCCAGCCAATGAGCGAGCACCTCGGTCGTCGCTGCGGAGGAGGGATCGACGAGGTCGACCGAGCCGTACCGAGTATTGGTCACGTGATGGTCGATGTTGACGATCGGAATGTGTCCGTCGAACCACGTCGGGTGGAGACGAAACAGGGGGCCGAGTCGAGCTGGGTCGGCGCAATCGACGAGGGCGATGCAATCAGGTGGATCGGTCACGCTCGTAGGGTCACGGAGAAGGTGTTCTGCTCCCGGCAAGAACTCGAGGTTCGTTGGAACGAGGCCGTCGCCGGTGAGGCAGATAGCCGACTCGACGAGTTCAGCGAGGACGAGCCGGAGCGCCAGAACGGAGGCCACTGCGTCGGCGTCCGGATTGGCATGCGTGGCGATGAGCAACGTGCGCGAACCAGCGAGGAGCTCCCAGGCCATCCGGCCGTCGCTCGTTCGAGTGGGAGGTGTTTCATTCACTCTCCGGTGTACTTTCGACTGCAGACTCATCCTTTTGCCGCTCCTGCTGGATCTGTCTCAGCAAGCGGGCGACTTGCTCGGCGTGCTCGAGCGATCGATCGAGTTTGAAATGAAGTTGGGGAATATGCCGAGTATGGAGATGCGGTGCGATGAGGCGACGAATGAAGCCGGCGGCTCCTTGAAGGGCTTCCAGAGCCGCCTCCTGCTCCTCATGGCTCCCATAGATGGAGACGAACACCTTCGCATGGCGAAGGTCCGGGCTCATCTCGACGCGGGTCACGCTCACGAAGCCGAGCCGTGGGTCACGCAGCTCGCGTTGAATGATCGCAGCGATCTCGTCTCGCAAGAACTCGGCCAGTCGAGCTTGTCGATAGCTGGGCATCGTCGGCTCCCCTCGCGCGGCGAGCCGCGCGGGCAGACGCTCACTGCCCGCGCGGAACACGTTCGATGTGATAGAACTCGATTTGGTCCCCGACGCGCAGATCATTGAAGTTTTCGATGGTCAAGCCGCACTCGTAGCCAGCAGCGACTTCCCGCACATCTTCCTTGAAACGGCGCAAGGATGCGACGGTGCCGTCGTGAATGACCTTACCGTCGCGAATCACGCGAACTCGTGCGTTCCGCAGCGCCTTCCCATTCAGGACGTAGAGACCGGCTGCGACGGATCGATTGGGCAGGCGGAAAATCTCGCGTACCTCGGCGACGCCGTCGATAACCTCACGCGTCTCCGGTGCCAGAAGTCCGGTCACCGCGGCTCGGACCTCGTCCAAGAGTTGGTAGATCACGTTGTAGTACCGGATGTCGACGCCAGTGGACTCAGCGGCGCGGCGAGCTGCGACATCAGGTCGAACGTTGAAGCCGAGGACGATCGCGCCGGTCGTGGCAGCCAGCATGACGTCCGACTCGGAGATGGCGCCGGTCGCAGCGTGAACGACCGTGATCCCGACTCCCTCGAGTTCGTCGTTGAGCTTGGCCAGTGCGTTCTGGATGGCCTCCAGACTTCCTTGCACGTCGGCCTTCAGGATGAGACGGAGTTCTCGTGTCTGACCAGTTTCTAGTCCCTTGTGGAACTCGTCGAGCTTGACAACCCGCGCCTCGGCAGCTTCAGCGCGGCGCTTGAGTGCGCGCTGTGTAGCGATCTCCTTCGCGGTCCGTTCATCCTCGACGACTTGCAGATAATCTCCGGCCTCTGGCACATCTTCCAGACCCAGGATCTCGACCGGCATGGATGGCTCCGCGCGTCGCACTTTGCGCCCGCGATCATCGAACATCGCGCGGATCCGTCCCCAAGTGGCACCAGCGACAACGACATCGTTGAGCTTCAGGGTCCCTGTTTGAACGAGGACGGTCGCGATAGGCCCCCGTCTCTGATCGACCTTCGCTTCGATGATGACCCCGATCGCGGGCCGATTCGGGTTGGCCTTGAGTTCGTGCATATCGGCGACCAGCAGGATCATTTCCAAAAGATCTTCGATCCCGAGGCGCTGCTTCGCAGAGACCTCGACGACCGGCACGTCACCGCCGTACTCCTCCACGATGACACCGATCTCAGCGAGCTGCTGCTTGACACGAGCCGGATTTGCGGTCGGAAGATCGATCTTGTTGATGGCGACGATGATGGGTACGTTGGCGGCACGAGCGTGAGCGACAGCTTCGCGGGTCTGGGGCATGACGCCATCGTCGGCGGCAACTACTAGGACGGCAATGTCGGTGACTTGCGCCCCGCGAGCGCGCATGGCGGTGAAGGCTTCGTGGCCGGGGGTATCGAGAAAGGTTATCTTCCGGCCCTGGACCTCGACTTGATACGCGCCGATGTGCTGGGTGATACCGCCGGCTTCACCCTCTGCCACGTTGGTGTGCCGGATCGCATCGAGGAGCTTGGTCTTCCCGTGATCGACGTGTCCCATGATCGTCACCACGGGTGGTCGGGGGACGGCACCAGGCTCCTGGGCACTGGCTCGCACGATTTCGGCCAGGCTCTTTTCCTGGTGGACCACTTCAGGAGTGCGCTCGACGAGTTCGACTCCGAAGTCGGCGGCGACTTTGGCTGCAGTCTCGAAATCGATTTGCTGATTGATGTTGGCCATCACACCCCGGCGGATCAAGGCCTTGATGAGCTCGACGGCACTGACGCCGATGGTCTCGGCCAACTCGCCTACTGTCATGACGCTTCCCACCTCGATGGGGCCGCGGGCGACACTCACAGCCGGCGAGGTCCGTGGTGCCGACATCGTCGACCGATCGTTTCGTATGGGTGCGTACTTTCTCGCTTTCGTGCTCATAGCTGATCCTCCCGTTCGGGTGTCGCCTCCAGTGCGGGCGCGTCGTCTCGGCGGACGTGTAAATCGGCCCAACGAAGGAGCTCGTCGCGAAACTCCGGTGCGACAGGTATTCGGAGAGCACGTTCGAGGACGTCGGTGGTCGCTGCTCGCTCCCAACAACTGAACCGCCGGCACAGATACGCGCCGCGCCCGCTCCGCTTTCCGGTCGGATCGATGGCGAGCGTCCCTTCCGGGGTCCGCACGATACGGACAAATGTTCGCTTGAGGTCTCGCGCGCGGCAAGCGCCGCAGGTGCGGACAGGCAAATGCTTGAGCCGCGGACCGCGGCGCTTGCGCTGGTCGGGACGCTCGCGCATCGTCACGACCTCCTCGACGAGAAACAGGATCAACGGACATTCGCCGTTTCGTCATCGGTCAATGGTAGCTCACGACCGGTTTCGAAATCGTACCGAGCACGAAGTTCGCGATCGTAATACACGTTGACGACGCCGTTGACGATTTCCACGTCGACGCTCTTGAGCACGAGATCGCTGGGCAGCGGACCGAACTCTCGTTCCCGGATGCTGAACGTGCCGTCCGAGCGAACGAGGCGTGGCTGCCGACCGAGAGCCATGAGATCGGGCGGTAGTTCGGGCAAGCTCGTTGCCGAGCGAACGAGCAACGCCTCTTCCCCCTGCAGCGACTCTGGATCCTTGATGTCAATCCGCCAGCCGGTCAGCTTGTACGCCAGCCGAGCGTTCTGACCATCCTTTCCAATCGCCTGCGACATCTGCTCCGGCGGCACAACGACCCGAGCGACCTTTTCATCCTCGTTGAGGATGACCATAATCGGCTTGGCCGGACTCAAGGCGTTGGCGATGAACGTGCGGATGTCCGACGACCACTCGATCACGTCGATCTTCTCACCCGAAAGCTCGGTGACGATGCTCTGGATCCGCACGCCGCGGACACCGACGCAGGCGCCGACCGGGTCGACCTTGTCCTGCCGAGCAGCGACAGCGACTTTGGAGCGCTGGCCCGGTTCGCGGGCGATCGCCATGACTTCGACGGCACCGCTCGCGACCTCTGGCACCTCGAGCTCCAGTAATCGCTTGATCAAGTTCGGGTGCGTGCGGGACACCAAAAGCTGCGGTCCCTTGGCGTCCTTGGTGACATCGACCAGGTAGACCTTGAGTCGTTGCCCTGGGCGATACCGCTCGCCGGGAATTTGCTCCCGGGCCGGGAGAACGGCTTCAGCCTTGCCAAAGCTCAGGATCACCGCACGCGGATCGACGCGCTGCACCGTACCAGTCAGGACTTCACCGACACGATCGATGAACTCGTTATAGATCGTGTCGCGCTCGAAATCCCGAATCCGCTGCAGGATCACCTGCTTGGCGGTCTGAGCCGCGATCCGGCCGAAGTTGGACGGCTGGCGCTCGATCCGGACGCTATCTCCGACGATTGCACGGGGATCGATCTTGCGCGCCTCTTCGACGGAAATCTCACTGAGCGGATCGTTTACCTTCTCGACGACCCGCTTCGGGGCGAAGATACGGATCTTGCCGGTGTTAACGTCGATGTCGATTTCGACTTCCTCGTCGGAGCCCGTCGTCTTCTTGTACACGGTCCGCAGTGCTTGCTGAACAGACTCCATGACTGCCTCGCGTGGAATGCCGCGCTCGGCAGCCACTTGTGCGATTGCAGTGTAGAGATCGCTCTTCATCGTGATCGCCCCCCTTCGTTACGCGCTCCGGATTCCGACTGGTGGGCTGCCAGCCAGGGCAAAAATTAAAGTGGGCATTGCCCACTTGTCCGGGGCACTCCGTTTACGGTAAGAAGTTTACCAGCTGCTCGTCGGTGATGCAAGGGATGCTTGCCGAGCCTCACCCGTTGGTCCGCAAACCATGTGCAGGCGTGCAGCAGGCGCGACCCAAAGTCCATGCTGCATTAGGTTGCCGGGGATCGTGCTGACGGTGTTCGCTGCTCGGTGCCTGAGACTGCTGGTATACTGGCCCGGGGTTGCGGGACGGCGAACGGGGGACGGATGAAGCTCCGCACCTGGTTACGCCCGGGAATGTTCGTCAAGCGATGGATTCTGTTGCTCGCACTCGGTGTCGTGATGACGAGTCTCGGGCTCGCCATGGGTCTCGCCTGGATCTACCGCAACTACGACTTTCCCCAACGGGTGTCCGGTCTGGTGCGGGCAGTGACGCTGCAATTCATTCCTCATCCCTACCGGGAACTCTTGATGATCACGGTGGGGAGCGTGCTGATCGTGCTCGGTTTTTGGCAACTTTCGCGTTCACTCTTGGCCCCGTTTCTCGATCGGCGCGCCGACAAGCGAGGATTGGCTGAGATCATTCGCGCGCATCGCTTCGGTCCGGACGAACCGGAGTTCCACATCGTCGCGATCGGCGGGGGGACGGGACTCTCGACGTTGCTGCGCGGTCTCAAGGCGCACGATGTCGCGATTACGGCGATCGCGACGATGTGGAACTCCGGTTCTTGCGGACCGAAGCGATGAGCGTGAATGATTTCGGCCAATCCTCGCT
>DAOTYK010000066.1:0-8389 GCA_034434855.1 Thermomicrobium sp. | reverse complement strand
CCTCGTCCTCTATCTTCTCGCCTATACAGCCGGTGGCTCGTACGCGACGTATCGGGCTCTCCGCGCACTCGCTCAAGCGACGATCGACATCGATCTGCTCATGATCTTGGCTGCGGCGGGTGCGGCGATCCTCGACGCCTGGCCAGAGGGCGGTATCCTGCTCTTTCTCTTCTCGCTCGGCAATGCGCTGGAACACTACGCGCTCGGTCGGACGCACCGCGCCGTCCGCTCCTTGATGGAGCTGCGCCCGGAAACCGCACTCGTCGTGCGGGGCGGGGCCGAATACCTCGTTCCGGTCGAAGAACTCGTTCCGGGGGACGAGGTGATCGTGCGGCCAGCGGAACGGATTCCAGTCGATGGAACCGTCCTCAGTGGTGACTCGAGTGTCGATCAGTCGGCGATCACCGGTGAGTCGTTGCCTGTCCACAAGCGTCCGGGCGATCCGGTTTTCAGTGGCACCTTGAACATGACTGGTCTCCTGCGCGTCCGAGTCGAGCGCGCCGTGCACGAGAGCACACTGGCTCGCATCATCCAGATCGTCGAGCAAGCGCGCGAACAGAAGTCACGAGCGCAACGCTTCGCTGAGGCGTTTCAGGGGAAGTACGCCCTCGGCGTCATCGTCGTCTCCGCTCTCGCCTTCGCCCTTCCGGTCGCGTTCGGTGCCCCAACTGAGACGAGCTTCTATCGGGCGATGACCCTACTGGTTGCTGCGTCACCCTGTGCCTTGGTCATCTCGACGCCGGCCTCGATTCTCTCGGCACTCGCCAATGCTGCCCGCAACGGCGTGCTTTTCAAGGGGTCGTTGCAACTGGAGACCATCGGCACGGTCGATGCGGTCGTCTTCGACAAGACCGGCACGCTGACGGTCGGCAAGCCGCGCTTGACCGAACTGGTTCCGGCCGAGGGTATCGATGTGCAGGAAGTTCTCCGCTACGTCGCGCCGGTCGAGTATCGATCCGAACATCCGCTCGGGCTGGCGATCGTCGCGCACGCTGACGCCCTCGGTGCTTTCGATCATGCGCTGGTCGATCGCGTGGAATCGCTCACGGCCTTGGTGGGCCGCGGTGTGCGCGCCGAGGTAGCTGGTCGCACCGTCCTCGTCGGGAACGAGCTCTTGCTCCGCGAACACGGGATCGCTGTTCCGCCCGACCTCCAAACGGTCGCGACTGAACTCCGGGAACGTGGTCGCACCGCTGTCTATGCGGCGCTCGACGGGCGGGTCGTCGCGGTGTTCGGTATCGCCGATGTCGTCCGCCCGGTCGCGCGGCAGGTGATCGCCCAGTTGCGGACGCTCGGTATCCGTCGCCTCGTGATGCTGACCGGCGACAACGAACGCGCGGCCCGGGCGATCGCCCGCGACGTCGGACTCGAGGAATGGCGTGCCGGACTGCTGCCTGAAGACAAGGTCGCTGTGGTGCGTGAGCTCCAAGCAGCTGGACTGCGCGTCGCGATGGTCGGGGACGGGGTCAACGATGCACCGGCTCTGGCCGCTGCCGATGTCGGCATCGCCATGGGTGCAGCGGGTACCGACGTCGCTTTGGAAACTGCCGATGTCGTCTTGATGAGCGACGATCTCACGAAGCTTCCTTATGCGATCCAGCTCTCGCGGGCTGCCCGGCGCGTCATCGTGCAGAACCTCGCGATCGCGCTCGGGGTGATCCTCCTGCTGGTGACCAGCATCCTGGTCCACGGTGTGCCGCTTCCGCTGGCTGTCGTCGGGCACGAGGGAAGCACGATCGTCGTCGTGCTCAACGGATTGCGACTCCTTGCCTTCCGCCCCCGCTCGACCGAGTCGTCTCCGGCAGCAGTGCTGGCTCGCTCGTGATACGATCCCCCGAGGGGAATGGCGATGGGTACACTGAGCAAAGTGCTTGTCCTGACGAACGAGTATCCACCGCACGTCTATGGTGGGGCGGGTGTTCATGTCGAATACCTCACGCGCGAGCTCGCTCGGCACATCGCCGTCGAGGTGCGGTGCTTCGGGGATCAGCTGATCGACATGCCGAACCTCCGCGTTCGGGGTTATCGCGGCTGGGAGGAGATCCGCTCAGCAGGGGACCGGCGGCACTGGCCGGCGCTCGATGCGCTGTCGCGCAACCTCCTGATGGTGCGGGATCCGATCGATGCCGATCTCATCCATGCTCACACCTGGTACACCGATCTGGCTGCACTCTGGGGACGCCTTCTCTGGGAGCGACCCTTCGTGTTGACCATTCATTCCCTCGAACCGTTGCGCCCCTGGAAAATGGAGCAACTCGGTACGGCTTACCACCTCAGTTCCTGGATGGAGCGGGTCGCTATCGAATCGGCTGATGCCGTGATCGCGGTCTCCGGTGCCACCCGAGAGGACGTCCTGCGACTCTACCGAGTGGCACCGGAGCGCGTCCATGTGATCCATAACGGGATCGACACGGCTCTCTATCGTCGAACGAGCGAGACCGCCGCGCTCGAGCGGATCGGTGTCGACCTTGCGCGACCGATCGTACTTTTCGTTGGACGGATCACGCGCCAGAAAGGTATCGCGTATCTCCTCGCGGCAGTTCCGCACCTTCCACCGGACGTCCAGGTCGTCCTGCTCGCGGGCCAACCCGATACACCCGAACTCGCTCATCTCGTGGAGTCGCGGGTTGCAGAATTCCGGGAACGACGTGGCGGAATCTTCTGGGTACCGGAAATGCTGCCCCGTCAGGAGGTGATCCAGTTCTACTCGCACGCGACGGTCTTTTGTTGCCCGTCGATCTACGAGCCCTTCGGCCTGATCAATCTGGAAGCCATGGCCTGCGAGTGTCCGGTCGTGGCCTCGGACGTGGGCGGGATACCCGAGGTGGTGGTCGATGGTGAGACCGGTCTCCTCGTCCATGTGGAGATCGACCCGGAACGCGGTGAGCCGGTCGATGCGGACGGGTACGCCCAGGATCTGGCACGCGCGATCCGGCGCATCATCGAGGATCCCGAGCTCCGGGCACGGCTCAGCCGCAACGGCCGCCAGCGTGTCGAGCAACTGTTCAGCTGGTCGGCCGTTGCGGAGCGGACAGTGGCACTTTACCAGAGTCTGGTGTGAGCGACCGGCGATGAGGGCGCGCTCCCCGCGGCACTCGGGTGTTCGGCCGGTTCGGGCAGCGACACCACATAGGCGGTCCACACATCCGGGATCTGGAGGATCTCGCTCAAGGCTGCTTCCGGGATCGGATCGTCGACGTTGAGGACCATGATCGCTTCGCCGCCCCGCGCCCGCCGGCCGACCTGCATACCGGCGATGTTCACCTCGTAGCGCCCGAGAATCGTCCCGATTCGGCCGATGATGCCCGGTCGATCGAGGTGATGGGTGATCAGCATGTGGCCGGCCAGGGGTCGCTCCAGCGAGAAGCGGTCGACTTCCATGATGCCGGCCTCGCGATGATCCCATCGCACCATGACGTGGTGTGGCGGATCCCCGTCGACTTCGAAATTGAATTCCGGCACGGTCGAGGCACCGGTATCGAAGCGGACATCGACGAAGAGGTGCAGTTCCTGCGCCACGAATCTGGCATTGACCGCGGTGACCCGACGGACTGTCCAGCGACGCAACGCAGCGGCGAGCGCGACGGCGGTCACGTGCTCGGCGATGTCCGAGGCGACTTGACCGTGAACCGTCACTTGGAAAGTGGTCGGACGAACCGGCTGCAGGACCGCGATGAGATGGCCGGCGGCTTCCGCCACCTGCGTGAGGCGGCGCAATTCCGGTGCATGGAGGGACGCAGCTGGCAAGTTCACCGCGTTGGGCACGATCTCACCGCGGAGCGCAGCCAACGTCGTGGTGGCGATGATCTCACCGACCGCTTCCAGGGCCTCTCGGCTCGATCCGCCGATGTGCGGAGTGAGGACGACGTTGGGGAGGCCGAAGAGTGGGCTCTGGTAGGCCGGCTCCTCGGGGAAGACATCGACTCCAGCAGCTGCGAGATGGCCGCTCTTCAGCGCCTCGGCCAATGCCTGGACATCGACCACCTCCCCCCGCGCGCAGTTGATCACGATGGCTCCCGGCTTCATGCGCGCGATCGCCCGGGCATCGAGCATGTGGCGCGTTTCCGGTGTCGCGGGAACGTGGAACGTCACGATGTCGCTGTTTTCCAGGAGCGTCTCGTAGTCGGCCGGTTCCACGCCGAGTTGCGCGAAGCGCTCGCGGGTGATGTACGGGTCATAGCCGAGAAGTCGGCACTCGAATGCCCGCAGTCGCTGCGCCACGACCGAACCGACTCGCCCGAGGCCGACGATGCCGATCGTCTTCCCCTTGAGGTCGAAGGGGCGAAAACGCTTGCGTTCCCATCGTCCAGCATGCGTCGTCGCGTTCGCGTCGATCAGGTTGCGCGCGATGGCCAGCATGAGGGCGATGGTATGTTCGCCCGCCGAGACAGCGTTGGCACCCGGCGCGTTCAGCACCAGAATGCCGGCCTCGGTGGCCGCCTGAAGATCGATGTTGTCGACACCAGTGCCCGCTCGGGCCACGACGCGGAGACGCGGGGCATGGGCGAGGAGTTCGCGCGTCACCTGTGTCTCGCTGCGCACGATCAGGGCATCGGCCTCGCGCAATGCCTCGTAGAGCGCTGGTTTGTCGCGCCCATCGACCTCGATCACGTCCGCCTCGCTGGCGAGTCGCTCGCGGGCCCGCTGGTCGATGACATCGCTCACCACGATGCGGCGCCGGCGCGGTTGCGCACCGTCACCACTGCCGGGCAAGGCGATAGGCGCACCGGCGAGCCGCAGGATCACCTGCACTGCAGCAGTGAGATCGGGAACGCGGACGATGAAGGGGGACTCGCCCGGCGGGGCGGGATCGTGGGTCAACAGGAAGCAGGTAATCCCTGCCTCGGCATATCGGGTCGCATGCCGCAGACTGTCCTCGATCGCATGAGTGATGCCGAGTTCGCGCGCGATCGCCACTTTATCGTCTGCGAAGACGATCCGGCAGGGCGGGAAACCGTGTCGCTGCAGCCATTCTTCGGTCGTCGGCTGGGATCGCTGAGGCCGAGCCGTGATGATCACCAGTCGCTCGTTTCCCAGTGCGTGCAGCAACTGCTGAAGGAGCTTGGGGGCGTTCGGCGCCGGATCCAGCAGCGTCGCTGGACCGCCAGGGCCATAGACCCACAAGCGAACTGCCTCCGGAACGTTGCATCCGTGGGAATCGACGAAGGCGTGATCGGGAAGTTGCATCCCGAGCGCCCGGTTGGCTGCTTGCGCGAGCGGTGCCGGATGCTCGGTCAGGACGCCGTCAAGATCGAGTGCGAGTCGAATCGAGCGATCCATGAGTCCCCTCCGGTTCTCTCGTGACAGTCGTCGCCGACAGACAGCTCGTCGCACCGGACCAGCTTCGACTGGATCCGGGCCAACTGGAACCGGAGGGACTACTGGAGCCGCAACCGCAACCCGAACCGCTACCCATACCCACCGCCGAGGTGAAGCGCGTCGCGACGACTGCGGCGTGCAGGTCGGTGTACTGATCCATCTCGCTGATCCCTCCTTACGACTCGGGCTTCGGAGCGGCAACCCGACGCTCGACTCAGTCTAGTATACGGCACGAATGACTCGTGTCCAGAGAGGAGTTCCGAGATACCGAACACACTGGCTGATCGTCACGGCCAACGCGGTCGAAAATGCCGCTCGGGCATCCGATGGTCGGTGGAATCGTCATCGGGCTCTCAGCGACGTCAATGAAGAACCGAGCGATGCTCGATACGGAATCCGGCGATGCGCTTCCGCGCCACCCGAACACCCGGGAAGCGTCGTCGGAGGATCGCTGCAGTTTCCGGTGACTCGTGCTATCCTTCACGATCGGGGCAGGGAGGGTCCTTGGAAGCGAGGTGCGCCGGTGTCGCTGATCGATTACGCGGTCATCGGACTGCTCGTCATCACCAGCACGGTGATGGGAACGGTTCTCATCCTGTTGGGTCACTTCGTCCGTCCGCGCAAACCGAATCCGGCCAAGCTCCAGCCCTATGAATCCGGCGTTCCGGACGTTTCCCCGCCGCGCGGCCGCTTCACGCCACGCTTCTACCTCGTTGCTCTCCTGTTCGTCGTCTTCGATGTCGAGGCGATTTTCCTCTATCCGTGGGCAGTCGCCTTCGACGCGCTCGCTCTCTACGGCTACGTCCAAGCCGCCCTTTTCGTGGGGATCCTGCTGCTCGGGCTCCTCTACGAATGGCGGAAAGGAGCCCTGGAATGGGTATGAGTACTGCGCAGGGCCACCCCAACATCGTCACCACCACGGCCGATTGGCTTTTCAGCTGGGCGCGTCGCTCCAGCTTGTGGTGGTTGCAATTCGGCCTCGCCTGCTGCGCCATCGAGATGATCAGCTCGGCGATGCCCCGTTTCGATCTCGCCGAACGCTTCGGGATGCTGTATCGAGCATCGCCACGCCAGGCTGATCTGATGATCGTTGCGGGAACGGTCACCAAGAAAATGGCTCCAGTCGTTCGCCAACTCTACGATCAGATGGCGGATCCCAAGTGGGTCATCAGCATGGGAAGCTGTGCGAACGTCGGCGGCCCGTTCGATACCTATGCGGTCGTGCAAGGTGTCGACCAGGTCATTCCGGTCGACATCTACGTGCCGGGTTGTCCACCGGTGCCGGAAGCGCTCTACTACGGGGTTCTGGAGCTGCAGAACCGGATCATCCGCTACGAGCGACTCAAGGAACGCTACGGGCCAGAGGCAGCCGAAGCGTATCGCGAGGAACAACGCCAGGCCGCTCGCGCGACACTCGGTCCGCGCGCCTAGGAGAAGCAGGGTATGGAGGAGCAGCACCGGCAGCCGATGGCGATCGAGCCGCGATCGTGGGAGACGACCGGCTATTGGGGTCCGACCGACCCGGAGCAGCATCCGGCTGTTCGCTTGGTTCGGGAGCGCTTTCCCGACGCCTTCGAGGATGCGACGGTTTTTCGTGACGAGATGACGATCCGTGTCGCCCGGCCGGCGCTCCGCGACATCGTCGATTTCCTGCGCCTGCACCCAGAGCTGCGCTATAACCATCTGACCGACATCACGGCGGTCGACATGCTCTATCTCCGCGAGCGACCGCGCTTCGACGTCGTCGTGCACCTCTACTCGATCCCACGACGGCAGCGGCTGCGCGTCAAGTGCGGCGTCGACGACGGCGAGATGGTCCCCTCGCTCGTCCCGCTCTTCGCTGGGGCGAACTGGTTGGAGCGCGAGTGCTACGACATGTTCGGTATCGTGTTCGAGGGACACCCTGATCTGCGGCGCATCCTCTTGCCGGAGGACTGGGACGAGGGGCACCCTCTGCGAAAGGACTATCCGTTGCGCGGGTACCGGGACTACGTGCAGCCAGGCTTCGAGGCACCAGCGCCCCGCATCCGCGGAACCTTGCGGAGGCCAGGACCATGATCGACTTCTCGCAGCCGACACCGGTGATCCTCAGCGAGGTGCGGCAGATCACCCCGACGCGGCGCGAACTCGTCCTCAACATGGGTCCGCAGCATCCGAGCACGCACGGTGTGCTCCGCGTGCGGCTGACGCTCGAGGGGGAGACGGTCATCGCTTGCGACCCGGTGATCGGCTATCTGCACCGGGGAGTCGAGAAGCTGGGCGAGTCCCATCGGTACGCCCAGTTCGTTCCCTGGACCGACCGGACCGACTACGTTGCTGCACCATCGAACAATCTCGGTTATGTGCTCGCGGTGGAGAAACTCTGCGGCATCCAGGCGCCCGAGCGAGCACAGTATTGGCGCATGATCATGGCCGAACTCACGCGGATCGCTTCTCACCTCGTGTGGCTGGGAACGCACGCGCTGGATATCGGCGCCCTTTCCGTCTCCCTCTACACGTTCCGTGACCGCGAGCTGATCCTGGATATCTTCGAGAAGTTTTGTGGAGCACGGCTGACGACCAACATGATGGAGATCGGTGGCTTCTCGCGGGAAATACCGCCCGATCTCCCGGAAATGGTTCGCGAGTTCTGTCGCTACTTTCCGAAGGCGATCCGGCAATACGAGGATCTCCTGACCGAGAACCCGATCTGGCTCGCGCGTACCAAGGGGGTCGGTGTCATCGAGCCCGAAGTGGCCATCAACTACGGGCTCACCGGCGCCTGCCTGCGCGGCTCGGGGGTCAACTACGATGTCCGCAAGGCGATGCCGTATCTTCTGTACGATCGGGTCGAGTTCGAGGTGCCACTCGGGACGCATGGAGACGTCTACGACCGTTATCTGGTCCGCATCGAGGAGATGCGCCAGGCTCTTCGCATCATCGAGCAATGCCTCGAGCAGGTGCCGACCGATGGTCCGCTCATGGCCTACGAATCGCCCTACGTCATCCCGCCGCACAAGACGGTGATGACGACAGCCGAGGACATGCAGCGGCACTTCATCTGGGTCATCAAGGGGTTCAGTCCCCCCAA
>DAOTYK010000065.1:0-1714 GCA_034434855.1 Thermomicrobium sp. | reverse complement strand
CGGGCTATCGAGCAGCTCGATCGCCAAGCGGTGATCGAGACCGGTTCGACCGGCTCGGGGATCGGTCACTTCACTGTGGCTGCCCCCGGATAATGGACGCGCATGCAGTATGTCCGCGCTTGGTCCATCTTGTTCCGACACTTGTTGTGGAGCTACGAACACTTTATTTACTGGTGCGGAGACGGATCGAGAATCACCCGCTGGCAGAACTGGGTGCAGGTGCGTGTCGATGACCCGCTGTATCGCTACGATGGCGAAAGCGATTATGGTGCCGCTGGTGGCGTCGGCCAACCGTTCGGTCGTGTGTATCGCTCCGGCAAGATCTGCTTCTTGCTACAGCTGAACTGCCCCTACGTACGGTATCCCTATGTGACGCATGATGCCTTCGGGAACGGTGACTGGTCGTCCGAGGCAGGTACGTGATGAGTGGGTACCCTCTGCGGCAGACACCCTGAGAAGTCGTCTGGATCCGGCGGCTGGTGCTCGTGTTACTCGTGATCCTCATCCTCTTCCTCCTGGTGGCGCTGGCTGCCTTCGTGAACGCAGCGTTCGTCCACCTCGAGTGCGGCGGTGGTGCACCGGCGGCTGCCGGCGGGTGAGCCAGCGTCCGAGCAGGGGCACAGCAGACTGCACCCAGCTGGCCTCGCGGTAGGAGAACGGTGCGGGTGCCTCGGCCCGACCGGGCCGGACGGGTCGGGCGTGCCTGACCCCTACAGGGGGCGAACAAGGCCTTGAGAGTTCCGGTGGACGAGCCGGTGGCGACCGTCGTCAACAGGCCACGCCCCTGTTTCCGTAGGAGCGCGGCGCGCCTCGCCCGCCCGCGCCGGATGGCGCGGGTACGTGGTTCGTTCCCGGGCCTGACGGCCCGGCTGCGTCACGCACGCGTGACCCCTACAGGGGTGGCGGTGGTCGATGGGGGCGGGGGGGGGCAACCGGCAGGCGACCGTCGGTGTTGCGTGCCGGTACGACACCCCCTCACCCCGGGCTCGCTGGCGCTCGCCGCTCCCTCTCCCGCTGCGCGGGACAAGGGCTGGGGAGTGACGGTGGCCGCACAGCTGCCGCGCATGTGGCCGTATGTCGCGGGTCACTGCTCGCATTCCCGGCCCTGGCGGGCCGGACGGGTCAGGCACGCCTGACCCCTACACGGAACGAGGGTGGTCGATCCGGCACCGGTGGGCGATGGGCAGGCCACCGTCCCTCATGTGTTACGTCCTGTAGGGGCGACGCACGCGTCGCCCGGATTTCTGCTGTAGGGGCGAGGCGTGCCTCGCCCGCCCGCGCCGAGAGGCGCGGGAACGGGAACTTGCTCGTTCTCTCGGTCCAGGCGGGTGAGGCACGCGTCAGCCTGCCGCGGATCGACGGTGGGCGGGTAGTTCTAGTGGACGGCATTTCCCTACCCTCCAGCATCGGAAGGTACGCGTCGGGCAGCACCCGTTGTCGCTCGCTGGGCTCAGTGTGCCGCTGCCTTGAGGTCGGGTTCGAGGCAAACACGGGGCTGTAGCCGCGCCGTCTGCGACGGGTTGCCCCCACGGAGCGGGACACCGCGCTGCCCGACCGCCCGCGTCCCAGGGAAACACTGGGATGGGCACCGTCCTGCGCTCCTGGACACCGGCGCTGACCTCTGGTAGCCTTCCTCTGCGGGTGTCCGTACAGCGGGAGCGGGTCGTGACGCCGGTCATCGCGTTCTTCAACCAGAAAGGTGGAACCGCCAAGA
>DAOTYK010000064.1:0-3141 GCA_034434855.1 Thermomicrobium sp. | reverse complement strand
CACCGCGATTCCCGCGACCACGCGCGGTCACCGACCGCGTGGAGTCACAGCGGTCGGCGGCAGTTCGGCGCGGGAGCCAGCTGGCCACGGTTCTCTTGTCGCGCCTGACTGGGCAGGCGAGGAGTTCTCAGCCGCCTGCTCGTGAACGGTCGGGCTCACGCCCGCAGCCGGCTCTGGCGCCGAGACCGTCCCCCTGACCGACCGGCCCGGAGAGACGCGTCCCCAGCCCATCCAGGGGTCCGCGGATCGAACACGGGCTTTCAGCTCGGTGCGCTCGTCGCTCATGCCACGACGGGCTGTTTCCTCTCGCGACCGAGCAGGCGCAGCAGGAGCTGCAGCTCGAACTGCGCCTCCGGATCGGTCAGCTCGCGGCCCAGCAGCGCACCCGCCTGCTCCAGCCGGTAGCGGACGGTGTTGGGATGCACCCCGAGTTCCTCGGCGACCGCGTTGACCGAAAAGCGCGCTCGCACCCAGTGGATGAGCGTCTCGACCAGTCGGTCGCCGTGTCGTGCCCGTTCGAGTGGTCCTAGCCAGAGGGAAAGGAACGCCTGGCGTGCCTCGTTGTCCCCCGCCAGCACGCGCTCCAGGACCAGGTCCTCGTAACGGTACAGGCCTGGCCGGCTCACGTACTCGAGGAGGGTGCAGGCCTCGCGGTAGCTCCGGCGTACCCCGTCCGGTCCAGCGTGCGCCCGGCCAGCCACCGCGGTGAGCCCACAACCGGCCAACTCCTGCCAGATCCGCTCGAGATGCGCCTCCTGCTCGACCAGCGCGATGACCTGGTCGTGCGCGGTCGCCACCAGCGGTGCAGTCGCGAGCTGACGCAGGACCCGCCGGACGCGCAACGCCACCTGCTCGCGACGCTGGAACGCTTCCACGGTGAGCGGCGGCTCGCCGAGCGCGATCACGGCAACGCGGTAGCACCGCGCCGGATCGTAGCCCAGCGCGCGTGCCCGCTCCAGCTCCTCCGGCGAGCCACTGAAGCGCCCCTCGATGACCGTGGTGAGAAAGGCATAGCCCAGTCGCGCCTCCAGCTGCGCCAGTTCCCGCTGCTGGGCGAAGAGCAAGGCGAACACCAGCGCTGCATGCTCGGCCGCCCGGAGATCCAGGCCGCTCAGCGGTTCAGCTCCCTCGATGATCCAGACGAGCCCGACCAGTTCCCCGTGCAGCCAAATGGGACAGACCACCCGTTCGCGCAAACCCAGCTCCGGGATGGCGGGGACGCGATACGGCTGCGCCCCCTGCGGCGGCAAGTAGCCGCGAGCGGCCAGCCCCTCTTGGAGCCACGCCGGTGCACGACCCGACTCGATCGTCACCTGTCGGGCCGCGTCCTCGTAGGGTCCGCGCTGGTAGTACGCCAGGAGCGTCCCGTCCGGCTCCTCGACCGTGATCGAGCGACCGAGGAGTTCGCCCAGCGTGCGGACCAACCGATCGAGACTGCGCGTCCGGGCCGCGGCCCGCATCAGCTCGCGGTGCAGCTTCTCGGCTCGCTCCAGTTCCTGCCACTGCTCGCGCAAGATGAGCTGGTGGACCGTCTCGGTGATGCGGACGAAAGGGATCTCCCACGGGATTTCGATGAGCGGCAGACCGACCTCCTCGGCCGCCGTCCGCATCGGGTCGGGGAAGCGCGCGAAATAGTGCGGGACCGCCAGCCCCAGTGCCGCCACCCCGCGCTCGGCGAGCCGCCGCACCAGGTCCGCCAGCTCCTCGTCGCGGCGCGGCCAGGCGATGCCGGTGCTCAGCATCAGCATACCGCGGTCGATCCAGGGCAGGGGATCAGGCAGGTCGACCACATGGACCCAGCGGACCCGCGCCTCCAGCCCGCTCGTTCCCGCTACCACCCGCGCACCCTGCAGGACCGGGAGATCCAAGAGATCGACGACACGCACGCTGTTCCTCCTGTCACGGTTTCCAAGTTCGCCTGCTCAGAAGTGTACGCTGCTCCAAAGCAGGAGACGGGCCGGCCCAGCTCGCGGGGACTCGTTTGCCGAGAACGTTGGCACGGGCGAGGCAGTGCCTCGCGTGCTGCATCAACGGCGCGACACCTGTTCCCTTGGCCCCTCACCACCGCCCCGCGGTCCTCGGGCCACGGCGCCTCGTGCCGGCCCTCTCGCACCGCCGGGTCAGGCACCGCCTGACCCCTACCAGGCGAGGTCAGTCGCCTCACCGGTGAGGGCCATCCGTTCCCGCGGCGTCAGGCCGCCGAACCAGGTAGGGGCGAGGCGCTGCCTCGCCCGGCCGCGCCGCACGGCGCGGCTACACGCACAACGCGGCATGCAGCACCGCCGCCACGTCTCACGGCACCACGGCTGATGGATCTCCACCGGAATGATTGGCCGGCCCTGCGGGCCGGCGGGTCAGGCACCGCCTGACCCCTACAGGACGGGAGTTGCAGCCGTCCGTCGCACCGGAATGCCCGACCGGGGATACGGCACCTCACGATCGTAGATCGTAGGGGCGAGGCGCTGCCTCGCCCGGCCGCGCCGCACGGCGCGGCAATGCGGGTGGCAGCATACGTCCCCGGGCGTATCGCGCGACCACGGCGCCGGACCAATCACCGTCGGGTTTGCCGGGCCGCCAGGGCCAGCGGGTCAGGCAGCGCCTGACCCCTACGGGACGGTGATTGCGCCTACCCGTCGCGCACGAATGCCCGACCGGGAATGCACGGCATACCCCTGTAGGGGCGAGGCGCTGCCTCGCCCGCCGCGCCAGAGGCGCGGCACATTTTCGTGTGGTTCGTCGCGGCGGCGTTGACCGTCCACGCACCACGGCCATCACCGCGCCACGGCCATTGGCCGGCCCTCACAGACCAGCGGGTCAGGCAGCGCCTGCCCCTTCCGGACGGGGGTCGCACCCGCCCGTCGCACCCGAAATGCCTACCTGGGAATGCGCCGCCCCCGTGTAGGGGCGAGGCGGTGCCTCGCCCGCCGCGCCAGAGGCGCGGCAATTGCGCGGCATACGGCACCGTTGCCACGTTTCCGGGCACCACGGCCGACGAATCCCCACCGGCATGGGCCGGCCCTGTCGGGCCGGCGGGTCGGGCACGCCTGACCCCTACGGGACGGGGGTGGTTGCACCGAACCGTGGCAGGTATGCACCGCACCGCGGATGTACCGTCCAACCTGGGTAGGCGCGAGGCGCTGC
>DAOTYK010000063.1:0-5264 GCA_034434855.1 Thermomicrobium sp. | reverse complement strand
ATCCCGATACCATCCTGATCACACAGGGTGCGCAGCAAGCGATCGATCTGGTCGCACGTGCGTTGCTCGAACCGGGGGATCGGGTCCTCGTAGAGGGACCAACGTATTTCGGTGCCCTGCAGGTCTTCGAGCCATATCGCGTTCGGATCGAGGCGATTCCCCTGGACGAGGAAGGCGTGGTCCTCGACGCATTGGCAGCGGCCCTGGCCCGCTCACCGCGTCCCAAACTCTTCTATACCGTGCCGACGTTTCAGAATCCAACCGGTGTCACGATGACGCTCGAGCGGCGCCGCGCGGTCGTGGAGCTCGCCGCCCAGCATGGTGTCCCGATCGTCGAGGATGACCCGTACGGCGATCTGTGGTACGACACACCGCCACCGCCGCCGTTGCGCGCCTTCTGGGACGAGGTGCTCTCGCTGGGGAGTTTTTCCAAGACGCTGGCTCCTGGCTTGCGTGTGGGCTGGCTGGTCGTGCCACTGCACCTGATGAAGCTCTTGATCGACGCCAAAGAAGCAGCCGATATCCAGTCGGACCGCTTGCTCCAGCGAGCGATCACGACCGTCATCACGAGCCCCTGGTACGAGGAACATCTGGCTGGAGCGCGCCGGATCTATGCGGAGCGTTGCCAGCTGCTGGCCGAAGCGCTCGAGCGCGAACTCGGTGAAAGCGCAGTGTGGTCGTTGCCGAGGGGTGGATTGTTCCTCTGGATCACCCTCCGCGGCGTGGAAGAGAGTGCGAGTCTGTTGCCGCGGTGCGCTGCTGCCGGCGTGACCTTCGTGCCCGGATCGGAGTTCTACCCTGATCATCGACCGAGCCCGAGCCTTCGCTTGGGCTTCACCACGCTCTCCCGCGAGGAGCTCCTGACGGGTGCAGAGCGGTTGGGGCGCGTCCTCCGGGAGGCGATCGTCGAGGTGAGCGGACGCTGAGGCTGCTCGCGGTCCCGAGCCGCTCAGCCTGCTACCAGACGCGACAGATCAGCCCTTTCAAGTACTCCCCTTCGGGAAAGGAGAGCCGGATGGGATGATCGGGCGGCTGGGCCAGCCGCTCCAGAATCTGGACCTCTCGCCCGGCATCCTCAGCAGCAGCGAACACGATTTTCTGAAAGAGATCGGCCGAAACCAAACCGGAGCAGGAGAAGGTCGTCAAGATCCCGCCAGGCTCGAGGAGATGGAGCGCTTGCAGGTTGATGTCCTTGTACCCGCGCGTCGCTCGCTGGAGATGCGCCTGGGAAAAAGCGAACTTCGGAGGATCGAGGATCACCGCATCGAAGCGGCGACCACTGGAGCGGAATGCTCGCAAGACCCGAAAGGCATCGCCCTCCACGCACTCGAACGACGATTCTGGATAGCCGTTGAGGGTGAGATTGACAGCCGCTTCGCTCAAAACGTCGGCAGCCGAATCGAGATTGACCACGTGTCGAGCACCAGCAGCCAGCGCCCAGACCGCAAAGGCACCGGTGTAAGAGAAGGCGTTGAGCACGCGACGACCGGCCAGATACGAGGCGGTCCGCCGACGATTCTCGCGCTGGTCCAGGTAGAATCCGGTCTTGTGCCCGCGCCGGACATCGACTCGGAAGCGGTGACCATACTCCTGGATGACGAGACGGTCCGGTGGTTCGACTCCCCAGCGCACTCCCTCCGCGGGAGCGAGACCCTCCTTCTCGCGCATGTCGCGGTCGCTCCGTTCGAAGATCCCAGCAGGTCGGCACCGCTCAGCGAGAAGGCGAACGAGGAGTTCCTTGCGGCGCTCGATGCCGAGCGTCAAGCACTGCAGGACGAGAAAGTCGGCATAGCGATCCACGATGAGCCCTGGAATCCAGTCGCTCTCGGCGAAGACGAGACGATAGGCATCGGTCACGCTCTCGAGCCCGAGCGAGGCGCGCGCCCTGACGGCACGATCGATCCGTCGGTGCCAGAAGGATTCGTCGATCGCCTCTTCTCGATCCCACGTCAGCAGACGAACGACGATTTGGGAACGCCGATTCAAGTAACCACGCGCCAGCCACTCGCCCTGGCTACTGTAGACCTCGACGATATCGCCATCGTCAGGCTGTCCACCGATGCGCGCCACCGCGCCGGAAAAAATCCAGGGATGATGACGGCGGACCGGCTTGTCGTGCCCAGGCCGGAGAAACAACTTCGGCGTCGCCATGATCGTATCCTGTTCCCATTCGAGGCAACGGAGTGAGCGAGCGATTCAGGTCAACGGAAGCTCAGCGACCTGATAGGTCCGCCAGAGATGCGCTCCGGCTCGTCCGTAGAACGATGCGAGGTCGGTCCAATCGATGATCGTCCAACGAGCACCGACCGCTCGCAGCCGTTCCAACGCGCCGATCACCATTGCCAGACCCCACCCTCGGCGTCGATACGCTTGCGCGATACCGAGAGGACCCAAGCCCGCTACCGGACCGGGCAAGCTCTCTGCCCAAAAGAGGCTCGGTGGTGGCGGCCACTGCCACGGCGAGTGGATCGCCGCGAAACCGACGAGCGTCTCAGCATGGTAGAGTCCGAGGACAGTGGCACCAGCATCGTAGGCATCGCTGACATCCGACTCCCACTCGCCGGGAAATTCTCGAGCCAGAAAAGGAGCATCGTCTCGCGCGGTGCAGGTTCGAGACGGAGGTCAGCTCTGGGGGAGGCCGCAGGTAAGGGAAGAGAGAGATCGACGAGGAGATCATGAAAAATCTCGCGAGGGAATGCCCCCGCGCGCCGCAGGAAGCGCCAGGTCTCCAGCGGAGCATCAGCCGGAATCCCCGGAACCAGATGACCCGGTCCCCCACCGAAGACGAGGGCACGATAACCGTGGCGCCGGGCGATCTGCGTAGCGTCGTCGAGGAGCGCGCGGCCGATGCCGCGCCCACGCATCGCGCGATCGACGACGAGCAGGGTGACGAAGGCCGATCGAGCGGGGTACCACGGGCTGGTCGGGAAGCGGACCAGGAGCGCCCCGAGTATACGGTCCCTCCATCGCGCGATCCGCGCCACTGTCAGCTCGCCGTCAGCTGGCTGCCAGCGGAGAGCGAGCAACGCGGCTGACAGCGGCAGCTGGCGGCCGAACTCTTGATTCCACAGAGCGGCCACCGCCGGCGCCTGTGTCGCATCGTAGGGTTCGAGTGTCCACTGCATCGGCATGGCGGTCGTCGGGACGTCGTCAGGCCAGTGCCGCAGGCCAGCGTTGCACGAGTTCGAGGATCGGGCCGGAAACCAATCCGAGAACGAGCGTCGCGACCGTGGTGAGCGCGAGTCCCAATCCTAAAAGGGGAGTCCGCGCCGGTTGCCATGCTCCGGCTGGCTCCTCGAAGTACATCCGGGTCACTACGCGCAAGTAGAAGAAAGCGGACACCGCGCTCATGACCACGATCGCCACCGCAAGCCAGAGTTGGTCGGCCTCGATCAGTGCGAGAATGACGTAGTACTTTGCGTAGAAACCGAGAAGGGGCGGCATACCCATCAAGGAAAGCATGAAAATGGCCATCGTGAGAGCAGCCAGCGGCGCCCGCCCAGCCAAGCCAGCGATATCGTCGAGCGTCGTGCCGAGACCGCGCTCCTGTAACCAAGCGATGACCCCAAAAGCTCCGATGTTCATGAAGGTGTAGGCGAAGAGATAGAAAAGAACACTACCGACGCTCCGATCCCCCGCCTGACCGGTCGTGAAGGCAGCGAGACCCGCCAGCATGTAGCCGGTATGACCGATCGCCGAGTAGCCGAGCATCCGCTTCAGGTCGCGCTGGGCGATCGCGACGACGTTCCCGTAGATCATCGTGATCGCAGCGAGAACGCCGAGGAGGCCGGTCCACTGCTCACTGAGTGGCTGCAGACCCTGGACCAGCACCCGTGCGACCGCGGCAAAACCGGCCACTTTGGGAACCACCGACATGTAGGCGGAGACAGGCGTCGGAGCACCTTGGTAGGCATCCGGTGTCCACATGTGGAACGGGACCGCTGCGATCTTGAAGCCGAGCCCGACGGCGAGGAGCAGGAGCGCCAGGAGCAAAGCGGGATCCAGCGGCTGACCGGGCATGACGACGGTCCGCAGCATCTCGGCGATGTCGCGGAGGACGATGCTGCCGGTCGAGCCGTACACCCAGGCCATACCGTAAATCAGGATGGCACTGGCGAACGCACCGAGGAGGAAGTATTTGAGCGCACCTTCGACACTGGTCACGCGCCGACGCGCGAACGCAGTGAGGGCGTAGACTGCCACAGCGCTCATTTCCAAGCCGAGGAGGAGGACGACGAAGTCCCCGGCCGCGCCGACCAGCATGGTGCCGAGAACCGAGAAGAGTAACAAGGAAAGATATTCGGCCTGCCCGATTCCCTCAGGATCGAGTCCCGACTCGGTATACCCGGCCGAGACGAGCACCGAGAGCGCGCCGGCGATGAGCGCCACGAGCGCGACCGCCAGCGCGAACCAGTCGGCACGGTAGCTCTGTCCGAAGGTCGTGGCGCCCTGCGCCCAGTCGATGATCCAGAGAGACGCGAGCGCCAGCACTTGCCCTGCGAAGGCGAGACCGAGCAGCAGGCGAGCTGGCGGGCGCCGCAGCACGGCATCCACGACCAACAACAGGACGATGGTGCCCACGACGATGAGGGGCGGGACGAGTAGTGACCAATCGGGAGCGGCCAGACGAACCGACATCGGTGACTTCCCCCTTACATCCCACGGCCGAGGAGAGCAGCCAGGGCTGGCTCGAGCATGTCGAGCAGCGGGAGCGGGTAGACGCCGATCCAGATCGTCAACAGCGCGAGCGGCAGGAGCGTCACTGCTTCGCGCCAGGTGAGGTCCGGGAACGTTCGCGGATCGGGATAGGTATGAGGACCATCGCTCCCGCCAGCGATCGGCGGTAGGCCGTGCGCGAGCGCCAGCCGACGTTCCGGATCGTCGGGATCAGGCGGCTCACCGGGTGCACGCACGAGCACGACCCGCTGATAAACACGGAGCATGTACCAAGCGGCCAGGATGACGACTGTTGTCCCCAAGGCTCCGGCCCAAGGATAGGCTCGGAACCCACCGAGCAGAGCCAGGAACTCGCCGACGAACCCGCTCAGTCCGGGAAGACCGAGAGACGCCAGGGCGAAGAGTCCGAAGAAGGCAGCGAAGACAGGCATGTTGCGCGCCAGCCCACCGAACGCTGCGAGGTCGCGAGTATGCGCACGCTCGTAGAGCACGCCGACGATGAGGAAGAGCGCGCTGGTGACGAAACCGTGACTCAGCATCACCACCATGGCACCACTGAGTCCCGGCTGGTTCAGCGCGAAGATTCC
>DAOTYK010000062.1:0-5437 GCA_034434855.1 Thermomicrobium sp. | reverse complement strand
AGGATGGCGTGGCAGACGCGTCGGGCACGCTCTGGTTAGCATTCGTTTTCGGCAATAGAGCTGCCGTGGGGAAGGGGTGCGGGATGCGAGTGACATGGTCGATCCTGCTCGCGATCGTCTCGATCGGCTCTGGGATGCCGGGATTGGTTGCGGCTCGCGAGGTGGAACCTCGCTGGTGGTCGCTCGCGCTGCTCGATCGCGATCGGACGTTGTGGCTGGCGACGGGGGACGGGCGGCAGCGAGAATCGGTGGCGAACGGTTTAGCCGTGTCTCGCGTGCTGTGGTCACCGGAGGGTGGGCGGCTCGCCTTCGCCGGTGTTCAGGACGGTGCCCCGGTGATCGGCATCGTTACGACGGGAGCGGAGCAAACGACCCGGATCGTGGGCCGGGGCAGTGAGGCGAGTTGGTCGGGTGATGGGCGGTGGCTGGCCTGGCGCGATGGGGAATCGGTCGTGATCGCGACGCGGGAGGGGAATGTCGTCCGTTCCGTTCCAGTAGCGGCGAGGACGCTCGCCTGGTCGACGGACGGGCGGTGGCTCGCGTTCCAGCGAGCGATCGGTGCATCGCTCGATGGGCCGTGCCCAGTGATGGAGCTGGGTTGGATCGAGGTCGCCAGCGGTCGGGTCGAGATCGTCGACCGAGCGATCGGGCGGATCGCCTGGGTGGGGGTAGCTGGCGTTGCCGAGCGGCCACGGCTGGTGTATGCCGGTGCACTCGATGCGCGACTCCGCTGGGTCGATCCAGCGAGCGGCGCGAGTGGCGTGTTGTGGAACGGGCTGATCGAGACGTGCCGGATGCCGCTTTTGGTCTCCGGTGACGGGCAATGGTTGGGGTTCGTGGATGCGGTGGGAGGTGGCGACGATGTGATCTTGCTCAATCTGGTCAGCGGGGAGGCGCGCCGCATCGCTGATGTGCCGGTGGGGTATCCAGGAAAGCACGTGCCGTATCCGTACGTGTGGTTGGATCCTCTGGCTCGCTTTCTCTACGTGAGCCGAAGTTTTCCGACCGTGGTGACGCGGATCGACCTGGTGACTGGGGAGCGCGTGGTCGCGGCGAGCGATCCGGGAATTCTCGTCGCGATCAGCCCTGAGGGTGAGCGTCTGGCTTTCGTGCAGAACTCGCCAGGGAAGCCGCCCGTGCTGGTGATCGTGGAACCGGCTACTGGTCGCCGGGAGACACTGGAGCGTATGGGCTGGGCAGCGTGGGAGCCGGCAGCCTACCAGCCGGTCGTGTTCGCCGCTTGGCAACGAACCTGGGAGCGAGAGGATCGGCCGGTCGCGGCGGGCTCGGCAGCGCGGAGTTGGACGTGGGGACCGCAACCGCTCCGAGTCGCGATCGAGCCGTACGTCGATGCGCCGGGCGGTCGGCGGGCGGTGCTGTATTGGGACAAGGCGCGGATGGAGGTGACGGAACTGGCGGCCGATCGAGGTACCCGTTGGTACGTGACGAACGGGCTACTGGTGCGTGAACTCATCACGGGAGCGGTTCAGGTCGGTGATGCGCTGTTCGAGCAACGGGAGCCGGCCGCGCTTCCGGTGGCGGGTGATGCCGACGATCCCGCTGGGCCGACCTATGCGACGTTTCGCGCGCTCCTCGATGCTCCACCGCTCCCGCTGGGAGCGGAGATCCGTTGGCGGCTGCACCGCGATGGCACGGTGAGCGACGACGGTCCTGGTGGCGTCTTCGCAGCGGTGCTCGTTCCGGAAACGCACCATACGGTGGCCGATGTCTTCTGGGAGTTTCTGCAGAGCCAGGGGCTCGTCTGGGGCGAGACCGGTGCGGTCGAGGGGAAGCTGTTCGAGCCGACTTTCTTCGCGACTGGTTTCCCGATCACCGAGCCGTATTGGGCGACGGTGAAGGTGGGTGGAGTGGTTCAAGACGTGCTGGTTCAATGTTTCGAGCGACGGTGCTTGACGTACACGCCGGGCAATCCGCCGGGGTGGCGAGTGGAGATGGGGAATGTCGGGCAGCACTACCTGGCGTGGCGCGACGAGTGGTGAGACAGCGATCCAGCCGGTCGCGGTGACGGCAGCAGCGCCGCGCGGTGTCTGGGTGGTGGTCGTCAACTACAACACGGCAGGGCTGTTGGAACGCTGCCTCACCGCCGTGTCGGCGAGTTGCCTCGATCGCCCGTTGAGTGTCCTGGTGGTGGACAATGCCTCACAGGACGACTCGGTGGCGATGGTGCGCCAGCGGTTTCCGCAGGTTCTGGTCCTGGAGACCGGGCGGAACCTGGGGTTTGCGCGTGCGAACAACGTGGCGCTGCGCCGCATTCTCGCGTTGCTTCCCGAGCCAGTGCGGTGCGGACATGCGGTGTTGCTCTTGAACTCGGACTGCTTCGTCGAGCCGGAAACGATCGCTCGGCTGGTTGCGGTGTTGGACCGGGAGCCTAGGGTGGCCGTGGTCGGGCCCAAGCTGGTACTGCCGGATGGGCGGCTCGATCTGGCGTGTCGGCGGAGTTTTCCGACGCCTCTGTCGGCCTTGTGGAAGTTGACTGGCTTGGCGGCACTTTTCCCCCGGAGTCCGCGGTTCGGCCGGTACAACCTGACCTGCTACGACCCCGATCAGCCGCTCGAGGTCGATGCGGTCAGCGGTGCGTGCATGCTGGTGCGCCTGAGGGTGATCGAGGAGGTGGGGCTACTCGACGAGGCGTACTTCATGTACGGCGAGGATTTGGATTGGGCGTACCGGATCAAGGCGCGTGGCTGGCGCGTGCGCTACGAGCCGACTGCGCGGGCTGTCCATGTGAAAGGGGGGTCCTGGGGACGGCGCGATCCGCGCGTGCTCTGGGAGTTCTACCGGGCGATGGCGCTGTTCTATCGTCGTCATTACGCGCCGCACCAGAGTCGGCTCCTGCGCGGGCTGGTCTACGCGGGTATCGGCCTGCGCTTCGGGCTTGCGCTCGGGGTGTTGGCCGTGCGGCGGTTCGCGGGGCGGTGAAGGCTACTCGAGGGCCTGGTCGACCTCATCGCGGGTCTGCTCGATCGCCCAAGCGAGCGCATCGCGCTGGCGGACGGCATCAGCGTCGATGCTCAGGCAATCTTCGACGAGGGTCACGAGATAGGTATCGAGGGCCAGGAGGGCGAACTGGGATTCCGGATAGCGGGCGGCGAGGGCATCCGCGCAGTCCTGGTCGCAGGCGACGAGAATCGGTGCTGCCCCGAGGCTGGCTGGCGTATCGATGCTCCAGAGAACGAGGCCGGTCTCGGCACTGACCGACTCACCGCAGTGATCGCAGCGGACGGCCGGGACGAATCCTTCTGGCTGGAGATCCATGACGAACGGCACCCTGTTCCTCCCGATGGTTGAGCATAGCACCGGTTCGCGGGGCTGGAGGGCGAGCGATGGATGGGATCCTGCGCGTGCTGATCGCGGGGCTGGTCGCCACGATCCTGCTGACCGTCGTGTTGCGGGGAAGCCAGCTGGTGGGGCTGACGCGGATGGATCTTCCGCTGATCCTCGGGCTGTGGGCGACGCGCGATCGAGAACGCGCCAAGTTCGTGGGCATTTTCGTGCATATCCTGGTGGGTTGGCCACTGGCGGCCATCTATGCTGGTGCCTTCTGGCTCCTGGGGGGTGCCAGCTGGTGGTTGGGCGCTTTACTGGGACTCGGACATGCCGCGTTCGTGCTGCTGGTGGTGTTGCCAAGCCTCCCCGGTGTGCATCCGCGGATGGCGAGCGAGCGGACCGGGCCGGACCCGACCCGGCATTTGCAGCCGCCGGGGCTGGCGGGGCTCAACTATGGGCGTCGCACGGCGGTGGCGACGGTCATCGGGCATGTCCTCTACGGGCTCGTGCTCGGTGTGTTACTCCGCTAGTTGGCAGCCAGGCGGAGCGACGTCGACGATGTGCTCGCCTCTTCGAGTGCCAGGGCGGCGCTGATGAGGCCGATGTGGCTGAAGGCTTGCGGGAAGTTCCCGAGATGCTCACCGGTGCGAGGGTCGATTTCTTCGGCGTAAAGACCGAGGTCGCTCGCGCGGGCGAGCAGGCGCGTGAAGTACTCGTGTGCCTGATCCAGCCGACCGAGGCGCGCGAGTGCTTCGACGAGCCAGAAGGAGCAGATGAGGAAAGCTCCCTCGGGACCAGCTAGGCCATCGTCGCGGTGGTACCGGAAGACGAGTTCCTGGTGAGCGAGTTCCCGCTGGATCGCCTCGACCGTTCCGATGACCCATGGGTGCTCGGGTGAGAGGAACACATCTTGGAGCGCGAGCCAGAGGAGCGCAGCGTCCGGCTCGCCGCCAGGAGTGGCGACGAAGGCGTTGCGAGCCGGGTCGACGCCATAGGTGACCAACCAACGCTCGATCTCCTCGGCAGCACGGCGATAACGCTCGAGCGGCAAGCGGACGCCGTCCAGGATGGCGAGGCGTTCGAGGTGGCGGAGGCCGACGAGGGCCATGACTTTGGAGTGGACATGGTGGACGCGGCCGGAGCGCACTTCCCAAATCCCGTCGTCCGGTTCGCGCCAGCGACGAACGATCACTTCGGCGAGTCCGCGCAGGAAGCGGTACACCTCGCGATCGAGGGGGCGACCGAAGAGGCGATAGCGCGCGAGGGCATCGATCACTTCGCCGTAGACATCGAGTTGGAACTGTCGGGCAGCGGCGTTGCCGACGCGAACGGGGCGACTGCTGCGGTAGCCGTCGAGATCGACGAGCAGCCGCTCAGGGATATCGGGCTCGCCGTAGACGGTGTAGAGGACATGGAGTTCCGGTTGGGTGAGGCGGGTGGCATGGAGGATCCAGTCGACGAACGCGTCGGCTTCCTCGTGATAACCGAGGCCGAGCAGAGAACGGACCGTGAACGCCGCGTCGCGGAGCCAGCAGTAGCGGTAGTCCCAGTTGCGCGGCCCGCCGGGCCATTCGGGAAGCGAGGTCGTCGGCGCAGCGACGATGGCACCGGAGGGTGCGTAGGTGAGGAGTTTGAGCACGAGTGCGCTCCGCTCGACAGCCTCGCGGTAGGGGCCGGTATATCCGCAGCGCAGTGCCCACTCGGTCCAATAGTCGACGGTCAGACGCTCGAAGGTATCGAACAGTTGTGGGACGGGGAGTTCCACTGGAGCCTCGTCGGCATAGGCGAGCGCGAAGTCGGCTGACTGGCCAGCCTCGAGGACGAGCGTACCGAGGAGCAACGCGCCGCGCTGCTCGAGCGGTCTGCTGGCAAAGAGGATAGCCTGAGAATGCCCCCAACCGTACTGGTACCAGTGCCCAGCGAACGAGCGCAGTTCCGGCGTTTGGCGGCCGAAACGTGGCCGCAGGCGGATGGTGACAGCGACGGCCACGCGGCCGGAGAGGCAGCGCAGACGGCGCAGGAGGAGGGTCTGGGCGAGCGGGAAACGAGTTTTCTGGTGCTCGTGGAGAGCCGGGAAAAAGTCGGTGAGACGGAGCTGACCAGTAGTGGTCGTGAAAGTGGTGTCGAGGACGTTGGTGCGGGGCCGGTA
>DAOTYK010000061.1:0-11294 GCA_034434855.1 Thermomicrobium sp. | reverse complement strand
CGCCAGACGTGGCTGTTGCCGGTGGCGACAGCCACGTTCGTGCTTTTCGTAGCCGGTTCGATCGCCGCGGTGACGAGGTGGTCCGTTGCACCATGGATCATCCCGCTGCTGGCGGTCCCGTCTTTGATCGTGACATGGTTCGCGCTCGCTGTCGCGCTCGCCGACTTGCTCAAGCGTCCGGCTCACCGCTTTCCCGGAGGGCGATGGCTCTGGATCCTGCTCATCGCCTTGTTGAACGTCGTGGCCTTTTTGCCGTACTGGCTCCTCGTCGCCCGTCGACCAGCAGACGAGAACTGATCGCGAGGTTGCCGCGCTTGTCTGGAATACTGGGGACAAGTGGAACGGCGTCGGAACGGCGTCGGCTGCAAGCCAAGTGATCGCGTCAATGGCCGAGCAGCGATGGATCTCGGCTTCATCGACACCGATGCGGTCACGCGCGTGGCGGTCGCTCTGCGGCGGCTGATCTTCTCGATCCTAGTTTCAGTGATACACATTCTCGGGCCTCGGCCGAGCGTGACCGCGAGGGCTCACACTGGCCAGCGCTCCAAGCGCCAGGCAGCGTCCCAGAACATCCACTCGTAGCGAGCGGTCGTGACGAAGTGTGTCCGAATGGGTTGCCGGCGCGACTCGGGGAGGTCGGTCACCACCTGGTCGGCGACATCCAGTACCGCTTGCACGACAGTAGCGTACTCTTCCGACGCATAGGTGTCGATCCACTTCTGATACAGCGGATTCGGTGAACCGGATCGTTCCAAGTGCTTGCCCACTTCCCAGTAGATCCAGTAACAGGGGAGCAGTGCACCGATGACCTCCTCGAACGGCCGCTCATAGGCGACCCGCAAAAGATAGGACGTGTAGGCGAGGTTCGTCGGCGCGTACGGCGTGCGGGCGATCTCGTCAGGAGAAAGTCCCCAGGCGGCGAAGAAACTCTCATGCAAGGCGCGCTCCACGACCAGTGCCACTTTGGCGTGGTCGGCAAAGAGCTCGCACCACGAGTCGCGCGGTGCCTTGGCAGCGGCGAGCGCGAGACAGCGGGCATAGTCTTGCAGGTAAAGTGCGTCCTGCACGACGTAAAAGCGAAAAGCTTCTTCGGGTAAGGTGCCGTCGGTCAGGCCGACGAGGAAGGGGTGAACGAGGATCGCCTGGTAGATCGGATCGATCGAGCGCCAGAGCTCTTGGGTGAAACCGGTCATCATCCACTCCTCTCGCTAGATAGGCCAGTCGGAGCCGGTATAGACCATGTCCCAGAAGAGGTACTCGTAGCGAGCAGTGGCCAGAAAAGCAGCCCGAATAGACGGTCGGTCTGCCGCGTTGGCTCGCTTGGCCAGTTGTTCACCGAGCCAATCGACCCAGCTCGCGAATTGCGGACTCGTCCAGTTCTCGATCCAGCGCGCATAGGCCGGTGCGAGCCCGAGTCGTGCCCGAACAGCTGACCAGGCGTCGTAGTATGCCTTTTCTGCACCCCAAAGAACGGTGAGGGCTTCGACCAAGGACCCGGTAGCTGCAGTCGCGAGGAGGAAAGAGGCGTAGCCGAGACAGATCGGCGTCGGCTCGACGGCGAGCGAGAGGTCATGCTGGCGGGCGTACTCCTCGAAGATCGCGAGCTCGTTGCGGAAGGCGACGGCTGCGTCGAGCAGTCCGCGTCGGAGTTCCTCATCCGGCGCCCGAGCGATCAGGAGGCCCAGGAAGCGGATACCGTCCTGGACGAAGCGGTAGTCCTGTTGGACCCAGAAAGCGAAGCGTTCGCCCGGCAATGTCCCAGTGGCGAGCTCGCGTAGGAAGGGATGGTCGATCATCGCTTGCCAGATCGGTCGAGCATCAGCGAGCAGTTCATCGAGCAAGGAGCTGGGCATGGAGAACCTCCCAAAGATCGGCAACGTGCTTCCTGGAAATGGTGCAAGGGGAACGGATCAGTCGATGGCCTCCCTTCGCTGGCATTACCCAGATCAGGTCAGTGCCGGTCGGTGGCGGGATCCTGAGCCACCCTCTCAGCCCGGTTCACCCGAGCTCCCGGGGCGTCTTGCGCGAAATATACGGTATCGTGGTGAGGGGACCATGTCAAGCAATCGAGTGCACGACGCACATGGTGCCGAGTGGCAGGTGCTGCCAGTACGTCGTCACGATCAGGTCGTCGGCCTGATGGCGCGATGCGCTTCCCGGGACACTAGAGGACGTCGCGTTCGAGCGCGACCGGAAGGCGTTTCTTCACACGGAACATGGTGTAGCTCATCATCGCCGCCAGCCCTCGCTAGCGGTGCAGGTGACGAGCTCGTGCACACCCCACGATCATTCGTCTGGCACCTTCCCTCGGGGCGTGGATCGGCCGAGTGACCGGCCAGCGCGGAAGGGTCGGCGATCTGGTCGCTATACTAAGGCCGAGGTGCTGTGCCCTCCGGCACAGGAACACGGCGACAGGGGGGATCATGAAGGGGGTCGTTCTCGCGGGAGGACTCGGGACGCGGCTCTACCCGCTGACCTTCGCGACCAACAAGCACCTCCTGCCGGTTTACGACCAGCCGATGATCTATTATCCGATCCAGACGTTGGTGAAGGCTGGGATCGACGAAATCATGGTCGTGACAGGCGGTCCGCATGCCGGTGACTTTTTGCGAGTGCTGCGGAATGGCCGGCATCTCGGAGTGCGCCATCTCGAGTACGCGTATCAGGAGGAGGAACGAGGGATCGCGGACGCGCTCAGTCTCTGCGAGGAATTCGCTGATGGTGAGCATATCTGCGTGATCTTAGGCGATAACACGACGGACGCCGATATTCGCCCTGCAGTCGAGAGTTTCACGGGCGGGGCACTGATTTTCCTAGCGCGTGTTCCCGACCCGCACCGCTTCGGATGCCCGGTCTTCGATCCAAAAGACCCGACGCGGATTCTTCGGATCGAAGAAAAACCGAAGGAACCGAAGAGCCCGTACGCGGTGACCGGGCTCTACCTCTATGACAATCGCGTGTTCGAGTTCATCCGCGAGCTGGAACCTTCGCCTCGTGGAGAACTCGAGATCACCGACGTCAACAACCGGTATCTCGAACTGGGCCTCTTGCGCTGGGTGGAACTACAGGGCTTTTGGAGCGACGCGGGGACGTTCGAGAGTTTGCATCGCGCGAACCGATACTGGGCTGAGCGTCGCGGCTATCGTGATCCAGACCCTATCCTGCCGTCAGCAGTTCCTGCTGGGCGCAGCACGCACTGACGTGGAGGAACGATGTTCAAACGCGAGGCAACACGAGCAGCGGAACTGATCAACGCAGAGCTGGAGGCACTCGGTTACGGCCGTCGGACATTGGAAATGCGCCCGATTCCGTTTCCTGGCGTCTGGGGAACGTCGACGACCGTCTGTTATCAGATCGCGAACGAGCAATTGGCCGAAGAATTGGAGCGGGTCGCCGCTGGTCTCTCCAAGAAGGAAGCGAAGCGGCTGGTGCAAGAACGTGTGCGCGAGCGTGCTCAGGCGATCGCCGAAGAGTTGGCTCGGCGCTTGTCGTGGCATACCGGATTCGCTCGGGTCGAAGCGATCAATGGCTACCTCAATATCGTTTATGACTCGAACCGCTTCGCGAACGATGTCTTGCGGACCGTCCTCGCCGAGGGCAGCGAGTTCGGGCGTGGCGAGGCTCGCGGCGAACGGGTGATGGTGGAATACTCACAACCGAACACGCATAAGGCCTTCCACGTCGGTCACTTGCGCAACGTGTGCCTCGGTAATGCGCTGAGTCGCATTTTGCGCTTCGCGGGGTTCGATGTGTTGGAAGCGAACTACATCGGCGATATCGGTCTGCATGTGATCAAATGCCTATGGTGCTATCTGCGATTTCATCAGGGAGAAGAACCGCCTCGCGAACGGCGTGGACGATGGCTCGGCGAAATTTATGCGGAGGCCGACCGGCGCCTGAGCTATCGGCAAGATGTCATCGAACTCTTGAACGAGCTGGCGCGCGAGGATCAGGTCTTCGTGCAAGCCATCGATCGCATGCTGAAGGAGCTTTGGCAGGAACACAAGGTCGGCGAGGACATCGCGTACTTGTTAGGCCAGATCGCGCACGGACGCGAAATCAAGCCCGATGCGTTCTATGACGACCAAACGATCGTCAAGTTCTGGCCGATCGTGGGTCGTCAATTGGAACAGGAACTGGTCGAGGCGCGGGTGAGCGACGAGGGGGAGAAGGCTGCGGAGCGCATCCAGCGGTTAGAAGAATGGTACGACCGCTGGCGCCGACTGGCCGCCACGCTCGACTGGTGGCCGCATGTCCCTGAATGGGAGCGCGAGGTCCGCGAGACGTTTCAGCGCTGGGAGCGCAAGGATCCGGAATTCGTCCGGCTCTGGGAAGAAACGCGCGCCTGGAGTATGGAGGAGTTCTACCGGATTTACGAAGAACTCGATGTCCACTTCGATGTCTGGTTCTTCGAGAGCGAGGTCGAGGAGGAGGGTCGGCAGATCGTCCGCGAGCTCCTGGAACGAGGTATCGCGGAGATCAGTGACGGTTTGCCGGTCGTCAAGATCGACGAAAAGCTGGGGCTGGAAAAGGAAACGTACCGCACGCTTCCCATCTTGCGGTCGGACGGGACAACTCTGTACTCGACGAAAGACTTGGCCTTGACGAAGCGCAAGTTCGAGCAGTACCACGTCGACCGTGCCATTTGGGTCGTGGACGTGCGGCAGACCCTGTATCTGCAGCAGATCTTCAAAGTGATGGAGCTGTGGGGATTCCAGCAGGCAACGAAGTGTTACCACCTGGCTTACGAGACGGTCATGCTACCGAGCGGTGCCATGAGCAGCCGGCTCGGTAACGTCGTACTGTACGAGGATGTGGCGCGCCAGGTGTTGGAGCGTGCGCTGGAAATCATCGAGGAGAAGAATCCGACCTTGCCACCGGAGGTCAAGGCATCGGTCGCGCGACAGGTCGGGTTGGGCAGCCTCAAGTACGGAATGCTCTCGCGGGATAACAATCGCGTGATCGTTTTCGATATCGAGGAGGCCCTTTCTTTCGAGGGGCATGCAGCCCCCTATGTCCAGTATGCCCACGCACGGGCTTGCCGGATTCTCGAAAAGGTCGATACGTTGCCGGAGGGGCCGTACGCGCTCGATGCCTTGACCCGCGAGGAGATCGATCTCATCGAGCAGATCGCGCTTTTCCCGGACGAAGTGCAGCGCGCAGCCGACGAATACAAGCCGCTCGTTATCGCCAACTACGTGTACGAACTGGCCAAGCGATTCAACGAGTTTTACCGTGTCTGCCCAGTCCTCCAAGCGCCGGAGCCGCAGCGGTCGGCACGATTGGCGTTGGTCGCTGCGACGCGGCAAACGCTGGCCAATGGCTTGCGGCTGCTCGGCATCGCTGCGCCCGAAGTGATGTGAGCCTCGTTGGTCCAGCGATTCAGGGTGTCGGTGTGTCTTCCGGGAGAGGGGTCGACTCGGGCAGGGTTGACTCCGCGGTCGGCACAGCCGTCGGTACTGGTGTGTGCGACTCGGTCGGAGTGGGGGTTGCGGGCGACGGAGATGGGGTGAGTTCGCTTGCTGGGGTCGGTGTGGACGGGATTGGTTCGGTCTCGACCGGCACGGTCTCGGTCGGTTCTGGCTGGGTCGGTGCCTGCACCTCGGGTGGGGGTGTCTGCACGGGCTCAGCGAGATCAGGAGCCACTGGCTGAGCTGGTGGAGCGACCGTGGTGGGACGAACGCGTGGTCGCGGCTGGCCCTCGCGGGGTGGGAACATCTCGTCGAGAATCGCCTGGATCGCTGGCCAGTTCGGGATGAGATAGAAGGGCTGGCCCGGTTCCCAGTAACTGGTCGTCGCCTCGAGCAGCGTGAAGGAACGGATGCGCTCGCGCGGAATTTCGCTGCCGAGCTTGGCCAGGGCGAGTACTTGCTGTGGGCTCAGGTCGGTGCGGACCGTATCGGCGAGCGCATCGACCAGTTGCGGAGCCTTGCGGAGCAGGTCGAGCCGTAGCCCCTGCTCGCGCAGCGCACGAAGCACCTGCTGCTGCCGATAACCACGCGAGAAATCGTTGTCATCATGCCTCGTTCGCACATAGCGGAGCGCTGTTCGGCCATCCATGTGCTGGAGGCCAGGAGCGAAGTAGATGCGGGTGTAGTTGTAGTCCTCGCCAGGATACTCGTCGTCTTTGATCGGTGCTGGAACGTCTACGACGACACCACCGAGCGTGTCCACGATACGGACGAAGCCTTCGAAGTCGACCTCTGCGTAATAGTGAATCGGAATGCCGAAGTTGTACTCGATCGTTGCCCGGAGCAGACCTGGTCCGGTGAGGGACGAACTCATTCCGAGCGGATAGGCGGCATTGATCTTCTCTTGCCCATAGCCAGGAATAGTCACGAGCAGGTCCCGCGGGATGGAGAGCATCCCAACGTCCTTGGTGAGCGGATCGATCGTCACCACGATGATGGTATCGGCTCGGGGAACGTCTCCTGCTTCGCGTCGATCGACTCCGAGGAGGAGCACATTGATGCGATCTTTCTTGTCCCAATCGGGCAACTGAATCGCTGGGTCGTCTGGTGAGATCAGAACGACTTCTGGTGTCCCTTCGGCATTGACGATGACGTTCGCGCGCGGGACTGGTGTCGTAAACACGCGCTGATAGGCCCGCCAGCTGGCCCAGGCCAGCGGGGCGAGGTAGGCACCGATGCCAGCGACGAAAACGAGAAGCAGAGTAGCTGCAAGGGCGGAGAGGGAGACGCGCCGGCGAGATGGTCGCAGCGGAACGCTCACTGGAGCGTCGCCCGGCTCGAAGGATGCTCCCTGTCGAGCGGCCCGCAGTTGCCGAGCCGTGAATCGGGTCGGTGGAAGCGAACTATCAGGTGGACGATCGCTGGCCATGATTTCCCTCGGTTCTCAGCGAGCGCCGGTGCGCCGCGCAGCAGTATAGCAGCCGTCCGGCGATGGGTTTCGGTTGACGCAGTAGCGGTTCCGCACCATACTCGTGTCCGTACAAGGACCGTCGTGGTCGCCGAGCATCGAACGGGGGAGATAGATGATCCTGTCGGATCGGGATATCATCGCCGCACTCAAGAGCGGTCGGATCAAGATCACTCCCGAGCCGGACTTGGAGACGCAACTCGGAGCGTGCTCGATCGACCTGCACCTCGGCAATACCTTCATGGTGTTCGAGCACTCGCGCTTCTCCTACATCGACCCGCGGCAACCGCAGTCGATCGGAGACGCGATGCGGACGATCGTCGTGCCGGACGGCGAGCCGTTCATCATGCAGGCCGGAGACTTCGCGCTGGCCTCGACGCGAGAGTACATCGAACTCGCTGACGATCTCGTGGGGCGGCTCGAGGGACGGTCGAGCATCGCTCGGCTCGGCATCACGGTGCACAGCACGGCAGCGCTGTTCGAGCCTGGGTGGGCTGGAACTGCTACCATGGAGCTTTCCAATTTGGGACGCATGGCGGTCGCGCTCTATCCGGGCATGCGGATTTGTTCGTTTACCTTCGAGCAACTGAGCTCGCCGGCAATGGTGCCGTACCGGATGAAACGCGGGAACAAGTACGCCGGGCAAAAGGATCCGAAGCCCAGTCGCCTCGCCGAGGAGCTCAGTCTCGAGCAGCTGCGTGGTCGGTGATCGGCTTCACGGCTCTTTGGCTGGAGTCGGTGTCACGCCAGCCCGGTGATCCTCGTACCGCGCGAGGACGAAGAGCAGCGAGGAGAGCCGGTTCAAATAGGCGAGCAGCTGCTCGTTGTGGATGTCCCCATCATGGTAGAGTCGGGCGACCAATCGCTCTGCTCGTCGCACGACGGTTCGCGCAAAATCCAGTGCCGCACCGGCTACCGTATCGCCGGGCAACACGAAATGGCGCCCGATCGGGACACGAGCGCCCAGCGCGTCGATCGTCTGCTCCAAACGTTGCACGTGTTCGGCGGTGATCCGGTATTTTTCCTGCTCGATCCCGGGAGCGAAAGCGAGTTCCGCCATCATCAGATAGAGGTCGCGCTGTACACGAACCAAAGTTTCTTTTGTTTCTTCGTCTTGGGCGAGAGCGCGGGCGAGACCGATCGCACAGGTGGCTTCGTCCAGTGTGCCGAACGACTCGGGACGCGGCGCATACTTCGGGACGCGACCCCCCAGGAGGTCGGTATACCCCTGGTCCCCTTTTCCGGTATAGAGCACGGTGTGCCCTCCTCTCAGATCTCAGTCCGGTCGGGCGAACTGGCGAGCCGCGACGGTGATGAGCACGAGTCCTAAGCCGAGCACGATGGCTGCATCAGTGAGCGGATCGAGCGGGTGGCCGAAGAGCGTCACACCGAGCTGATCGATGACTGGTTGGGGAACGCCCGATGCGGAGAGGACGATGCGCCTGATCGCGTCGATACCGTACGTGACCGGATCGAGGCGCGTCAGGATGAACAACCAGGCCGGTAAGTCGTTGAGCGGGTAGAGCGCTCCCGACAAGAAGAGCAGTGGAGTGACCAGGAAGTTCATGATCAGGCCGAACCCCTCTGTCGAACGCATGCGTGCTGCGATCACCAGACCGATACTGGAGAGCGAGAAGGCGAGAAGGAAAAGGAGAGGGATCAGGAGGAGGATCGTCCCGAGGGAGAGTCTGACACCGATCACGGGGGACAGGATCAGCAGGAGAAGCCCTTGGAGCATCGCGGTCGAGCTTCCTCCCAGCGCCTTGCCGATGACGATCGACCAGCGCGGTATCGGTGCGACCAACAGTTCCTTGAGGAAACCGAACTCCCGATCCCAGACGACGGAAACGGCGCTGAAGATCGACGAGAAGAGGACCGACATGCCGATGATGCCGGGATACAAAAACTGCAAGTAGTCCGGTCCGAGCATCGTTCCGCCGAGATTACCCATCCAGGGCGAGAGACCTGCGCCGAAGATGGCCAGGAACAGCAGGGGTTGGGCGAGCCCACCAGCGATACGAGTCCGGTCGCGCCAGAAGCGAAGCAGGTCTCGTTGCCAGAGCGTGAGCACGCCGATCGAGGCGCGCAGAAGCAGTGAGGGTGGCCGGACTCGCTCGGCGACTTCGATGGACGCCATACCATCGCATCCTTTCGCCCTTTCAGCGCCTAGCCCGTACCCGTTCGCGCAGCTGATCGAGACTCGAAGCCTCTTCGTCGCGGATCTGTCTACCGGTTAGGGCGAGGAACACGTCGTCGAGACTCGGGCGTCGCAAGCTGATGGAGTGGATCGGTACCGAAAGCTGTCGTACCAACTCAGGAATGAACGTGTCGCCCTGCTCTACTTCCACGCGCAGCGTCCCATCGACGACGAGGGGCTGGAGACCGAAACGCGCGCGCAGCTCCGAGGCAGCTCGCGCGTTGTCGACTGTCACCAGGACGATGATGTCTCGGCCGACGCGTTCCTTCAGCCGCTCGGGAGTATCGAGTGCGATGATGCGGCCGTGATCGATGATCGCCACCCGGTCACATTGCTCCGCTTCTTCCAAATAGTGCGTCGTCAGGAACAAGGTGACGCCAGTCTCGTGACGAAGCGTTTCCAAATAGGACCAGATTTGTCGGCGCGTCTGCGGATCCAAGCCGAGCGTCGGTTCATCGAGAAAGAGGATTTCGGGACGATGGAGCAATCCCCGCACTAACTCGAGCCGACGTTTCATCCCGCCAGAGAACGTGCGGACGAGCTGGTGGCGACGGTCCCACAGTTCGACCAGGCGGAGAAGCTGTTCTGCACGTGGCCGCCAGAGGGTACCTGGGACTCCATAGACGCGGGCATGCAAAGCGAGATTCTCCCACGCGGTCAACTGGGTGTCGAGACTGGGATCCTGGAAGATGATGCCGATGCGTTGACGAACGTGGTCGGGTTCACGGACAACATCATAGCTGGCGACACGTGCTCGGCCACTGGTTGGGCGAGCCAGCGTACACAAGATGTTGATCGTCGTCGTCTTGCCGGCCCCATTGGGACCGAGGAAGGCAAAAAATTCTCCGCCTGCGACCGTGAAGTCGATCCCGGCGACCGCAGTGACGTCCCCGTACCGCTTGACGAGTTCCTGCACTTCGATCGCGACTGTCATTGACGATCGCTCCCGGTCGATCGCTTACACACTCGTCGAAGTGTACCGCCTGTCGATGACCGGATGGGGAAGCAGGTGGCTTCTCGCGTTGGGAGCGGCCGTGGGTGCCTCTCGAACCGTTGGTGAGTGGTTCAGCGTGGAGACTGTCCCGGCTTTCGGCGGTGTACTGGCGCAAGGGGCCATACAGTCTTTATCACTCGATGGGCAGGTTGGTTCCTTGAGCACGCAGTCGTCAAAGCCGGAGGCGCAGAGTGCTCCTGTAAACCGGTAGCAGGGGAACGAATCGTCGGGTCGAGCGAACGAGTTCGCTCGGTGCGTGACGAAGGATCGCGGTAAAAGGCTGGCATGAGGCGAAGCGAATTGCTCGATGAGGACTGGAAGGAGAACCAAGAGCGCGTCGACAGTACGTAGCCGGAGGCGACGCGAGACGGGGGCGCTGGTCAGCATGGAACTGTTGTGGGTGGGGGCGCATCAGCGTTCTGCAATGGCGAGCAGCGGTTCATCGCGCTCGCTGTGGAGCCACGTGGCGTCGGGCACCGTGGCGGTGGCAGTGCCCCCGCACTGGATGTCGCTCTCGCAGCGTCTCAGCGATCGACTCGACGGGGATCGCCAGCGCGCTGAAGCGGGCTTCCCGAGCGGCTAGACTCGCGATCCTGTGGGCCTCGATGGACTGCGAGACCACTCGAGAGCAGCGACGGGGAAGCGCGATCATCGGACCGCTCGACGGGCTGCGATGATGAGGGTTGAGAGCGCTTTGTTACGAGATTGTAACCTGTTTTGTCGACATGTAGGAGATTGTGTCGGTGGAGGATCGGTAGACTACCGGGGGAGGGTAGGATGCAGTGGCGAATCCTCATCGCCTGGCTCGCACTACTCGTCGTGGGCGGAGCCAGCGCGACGCTTTTCTGGTCGAGTTTCAACCGGGTGGTCGGTGGGTTCGGAACCGGGCGTGATTGGCTTGGACTGGTGGGCGGGCTCGTCGGTGTGCTGGTGAGCTTGGGCCTGGCTCGCTGGTATCTCCTGCGAGCCGGCGCATTGGTAGGTGGGGTGGAGAAACGTGCAGTGGGAGACGTGGCAGGGGAAGGAACGGAAAGGAGGGGACAGCATGTCGGGCAGAGCCGGTCAGAATGATGAGCGATCCGAGCAGCATCCGGTCGGAACGTTGTTTTTGACCCTGCTCATGCTGATCGTGATCGTGGGCATCTGGCTCACCGTCTATTTCGACATGCTGGGACGGGGGTGAGGGATGCGGATCGAGGCGTACGAACGAATCTTCATGATCTT
>DAOTYK010000060.1:0-3105 GCA_034434855.1 Thermomicrobium sp. | reverse complement strand
CCGGCAACGGCACTCGCCTATTGGGGAGGAGTCCTTCCCTTCTGGTACATCGCCACCCAACGCTTGCGTCGTCTGCTGGTCGGTCGCACGGTGCCTGCCCTGGCGCTCTTCTCGGCCTTCGTCTTCGTGGTGATGATGTTCAACGTTCCCCTCCCCGGTGGTACGACTGGCCACGCGGTCGGCAGTGTGCTCGCGGCGGTCGTGCTCGGCCCGTGGGCAGCGATCGTCGCCACTTCCGTCGCCTTGATCGTCCAAGCCTTGTTCTTCGGCGACGGTGGCATCCTGGCTATCGGCGCCAACTGCTTCATCCTCGGTGTCGTGATGCCATTGACCGGCTACGGAATCTACCGGCTGCTCGCCGGATCCAGTCCGCTGGAAAGCCGTCGCCGGGTCATCGCCGCTGCCGTGGCCGGCTACATCGGCATCAACATTGCTGCCCTGTTGGTCGGTCTCACGCTCGGTATCCAGCCACTCCTCTGGAGCGAAAACGGTCGGGCCCTGTACAGCCCCTACGGTCTGGAAGTCGCGGTTCCTGCGATGCTCATCCCGCATCTCACCTTAGCTGGGCTCGCCGAGGCGATCGTCACGGCCGCAGGACTCACACTGGTACGCCGGCTCTCTCCGGACCTCTTGGCGAGCGTCCCGTCCCAGGCTCCGACACCAGCGCGAAAGCGGTCGCTCGTGTTGCTCATCGCTGCTGTCCTCGTCTTGCTCACGCCACTCGGCCTGCTCGCCTCCGGTGCCGCTTGGGGCGAGTGGTCGGCTGAAGAACTGGAGCAACTGGTCGGCTACGTGCCCAGCGGTCTCGCTCGATGGGAAGGCTGGTGGCGCGCTCCTCTCCCCGATTACAGCCTGCCGTGGATGCCGGAAAGCGCGTCGTTCTCGGAACAGGCACTGGCCTATGTGCTGTCCGCGATCGTTGGCATCGGGTTGGTCAGTGCCCTGATCTTCGGTCTGCGTCTCCTGCTCCAGCCGCGCTCGGCGGACGATCGGTCCACGGCCTCCGCACGCTAGCATCGATGGTGTCGTATGGCCCACCGCAGCTTTCTGGAAAAGACACTCGCTGACCTCGCCAGCACGATCGAGCACACGGTCTACGCCGAGACGATGGCCCGTCGTGCGGGACTCCTCCAACGGTTCGACGCGCGCGTCAAGGTTCTCTTGCTCGGCTTCACCCTCGTCGTCGCCGCCAGCCTGCGAACTCTTCCGATGCAGCTCGCCCTTCTGGTTCTACTTAGCGTCTCTCTCGCCACCAGCCGCATACCAGCATCGATCATGGTCCGTCTCGGCCTCGGTCTGCCGGTCTTTACGCTGCTCGTCGCTGCCCCAGCGCTCGTCCTCCTACCTGGACCGCCCCTCGTGCACCTGCCGTTCGGCCTGACCATCAGCACGACCGGTGCCCTGAGCGTGCTGACGCTCCTGCTCCGCGTCGCTGCCTCGGTTTTCGCTGCCGCCGCACTCGTGCTGACCACGCGATGGTCGGATCTGCTCGCCGCACTGCGCGCCCTTCGCGTTCCGCTGGTTTTCGTCGTGGTGCTGGCGATGGCCTACCGGTACGTCTTCGTGCTCCTCGACCTCGTGCAGGATCTCATCCTCGCTCGCCGCAGCCGCACCTTGTCAGCCCTCCCCGGTCCTGAACAGCGACGCTGGTTGGCCACGGCACTCGCCGTCCTCTTGCAACGCAGCCTCCGGACCAGCGAACAGGTCTACCAAGCGATGACTGCTCGAGGCTTCCGCGGCGAACCGCGCACCCTGCGTCTCCGCGCTCTGACTGAAGCGGACTGGTTCACCCTCTCGGTCGGCTCCGCTGCCTGCGCCGCACTCTGGTTGATCGATCTGGCTCACCCATGAGGACTGTGTTCGATCTCCACCGCGTGAGTTACGCCTACCACGGTCGCATCCCCGCACTCGTCGAGGTCGATCTGACGATCGCTGCGGGCGAAGCCCTGGTCGTACTGGGCCCGAACGGTTCCGGCAAATCGACACTTCTCAAAATCTTGGATGGTCTGTATCGACCCTCCAGCGGGCAGATTTTCGCCTTCGGTCGCGACATCACGTCAGCTGCTGACGATCCCGAACTCGGTTACTGGCTCCACCAGCGTGTCGGTCTCGTCTTCCAAGAACCGGATGTCCAGCTCTTTTCACCGACCGTCTTCGACGATGTCGCCTTTGGACCCCTTCAGCTCGGTTGGTCACCGGACCGTGTGCGCGACGCGGTCCAGCGCGTCCTGGCCGAACTCGCTCTCGAGCACCTGGCTGACCGCGCTCCCTTCGAGTTGAGCGGTGGGGAGAAGAAGCGCGTCGCCCTGGCGACCGTGCTCGTGATGGAGCCGGAGGTGATCCTACTCGATGAGCCGACCGCCAACTTGGATCCGCGAAGTCGTGCGCAGCTGATCGAGCTGCTCGCTCGCTTGCACGCGCGCGGACACACGCTGGTCATCGCCACGCACGAACTGGATCTCGCCGCCGCACTCGGCACACGGCTGGTCGTTTTTGGGGAACGCGAGCACCGACCCATCGCTGAGGGGTCGCCAGCTCAGCTGCTCGCCGATCGAGAACTCCTCCTGGCCGCCAACCTAGTCCACGAACACCCGCACTGGCACGGGTCGTTCCGACACACGCATCCACACTGGCACGACCTCGAGCATCAGCACGATCACGACTGAGCGAAACGGGCCGGTCTCCCCTGTTCGGGAGACCGGCCCGCTCGAAACCGCGCGCTCGTCGATGTCAGGCCGCGCTGGCCAGCAAGCGCAGGTCGGAGTTGCGCAGCTTCTGCAGCGCCTCCTTCTCGACCTGGCGGACACGCTCGCGGCTGATCTTCAGCGCATCGGCGATTTCCGCCAAGGTGCGCGGCTGCTCGCCGTCCAAACCGAAGCGCATCATCAGGACGGTGCGCTCGCGCTCGGTCAGCTGCTCCAAGCTGCGGCGGATCTGCTCGCGGATCGCATTGGTCAACGCTTCCTCGACCACATCGTCGCTCCGGGGGTCCGGCAAGAGATCACCGATCGAGCTCTCGCCATCCTCACCGATCGGCTTGTCGAGCGAGGACGTTCGCGGAATCTGCGTCCGGGCCTGCTCGATCCGCGCCACATCGATGCCCAA
>DAOTYK010000059.1:0-2712 GCA_034434855.1 Thermomicrobium sp. | reverse complement strand
GCGAGTGCACCCATCGCGTTCGCGAGTCGCCCGACTTCGCTGAGAGGCAAGCGTCGCAAGAGGCCGTAAATGATGCCGGCCGCGAACGCGTCACCAGCTCCGGTGGGATCGATCGCTCTCACCTCGAAGGCAGGAACCCGGACTGTCTCACTCATAGTGGCGAGGATGCAGCCGTCTCGGCCGCGACTGATCGCGACGAGGCGAGTCGTGCCCAGCGGCATCCAACCCCGAAGTGCCTCGAGCGCGGCGTCGACACTCGTGCAGCCCGTTATGGCGCAAACTTCGTCCTCGTTGCCGATGAGCACATCGTGTTGGAGGGCCAACTGACGAGCCCGTTCAGACGGCAACGGCGCGAGATGCGTCAGTGGCCCAACGAGACGGGTGCGCGGTGCGACGTGCGCCGGAAGATCGAGCAGGAATTGGCGGAGATCGGCGTCTTCGACGTCGATGACGACGACTCGGCACTGGAAGACGCGCTCCAGCGGAAGCGGATCACCGAGCCGAAGACGCGCTCCTGGGAACCAGAGGATGGTTCGTTCTGGCTCGGGCGAGACGAGGATCGTGCAACGATCGGTCGAACTCTGGGCTCGTGGGGGAACGAGGTGGAGTTCCAATAGTTCTCCGGAGAGTTCGGACACCAATCGCTGTCCCCACGCATCGTCTCCGACAGTCGTGACCAGCAGCGGACGTACCCCCAAGCGGGCTAGCGCCACTGCAACGTTGGCTGCCGTGCCACCGCCGGCTTCGGCGCGAGCAGTGACGATCGCGCTGGCTCCTGATCGGGGGTATCGGTCGAGAACGAAAAACTCGTCCCAAGACGAGCTTCCGATGACTGCCACAGTTCCCTGGGACGACTCGGACATGGGCTCCGGTTGCACGTTGGCACCTCGCCCGATGGTCAGGCAGAGATGATCGGGATACTGATCTCGCGTCGCGCTTGGGTCGATCCCGAGCGTCGTTCGGCGAGGATCGCTTCGATCTCTTCCTTGAGGGCAGGAACGATTTCGTGTTCCTCGACGCGGCGAACGATCTTCCCTTTGCGGAAAATGACCCCTTTGCCACGACCGGCGGCGACACCGACGTCGGAATCGCGCGCCTCCCCTGGCCCGTTCACGACGCACCCCATCACCGCTACCTTGATCGGCTCCTTGACGGTGCGCAGGTACTCGTCGATCTCGTTCGCGAGACGGAAGAGATCGACTTCCACGCGTCCGCAGGTCGGGCAGGCGACCAGCGTGGCGCCGCGTTCCCGAAGCCCCAAACTCTTCAAGATCTCATAGGCGACCCAGACTTCCTCGACTGGGTCGGTTGTCAGCGAGACGCGGATCGTATCACCGATTCCCTCATGCAAGAGGGTGCCGATGCCGATCGCTGACCGGATCGCCCCCGCCTTCGGTGTACCGGCCTCGGTCACACCGAGATGAAGCGGATAGTCGTTGAGTTTGGCCATGCGGCGGTAGGCCTCGATCATGACCGGAACCTCGAACGCTTTGAGGGAAATGACGATGTCCCCGAAATCCAAATCTTCCAGTATCTTGACGTGACTCAAGGCCGTGCGGACCATGTGCTCGGCGATGAGCTCCGTCTGCGTGGCCGCTCGAGCGGCCATCTCGTCGACGAATTCGCGCGTCATCGGCGGCAGGGAGCCGAAGTTGACTCCGATGCGAATGGGGACACCGCGCTCCTTCGCTTTCTGCACGACCTCGCGCACTTCCTCTGGCTTGCGGATATTCCCCGGATTGAGCCGCAGCTTGTGGACACCTGCCTCCAGAGCCTTGAGGGCGAGCGTGTGCTCGAAGTGAATATCGGCGACGACCGGGATCGGCGAACGGGGCACGATGTCCGCCAAGGCGGCGGCCGCGACTCGATCGGGCACCGCAACGCGCACGATCTCGCAGCCTGCATCCGCAAGCTCGTGAATTTGCCGGAGCGTCGCCTCAGGATCGCGCGTATCGGTTGTCGTCATCGATTGCACGACGATCGGTGCGTCACCACCGATCTGAACGTCACCGACCCATACCGGTCGTGTTTTGCGTCGCTGGTAGGCCATGCTGTGTCGACCTCCTGATCCGGCGCTCAGGGCGCCATGAGTCTTCGCTCAAATCCAGTATGCCTGACCCCGTTTCTCGTCGGCATGAGCGTTCAGCGGAGGAGCGATTCACCACTGAGCAATCGTCCGAGGTCGGCGAACGCGATGATGAACATGAGTGTGAGCAAGATGGCGAAACCGATCAGGTGGATCAACCCCTCCTTTTCGGGCGAGATGCGCCGACCACGAATCGCTTCGACGAGGACGAAGAACAAACGACCGCCGTCCAAGGCCGGAAAGGGAATCAGATTGAGTATGGCGAGATTGATCGAGAGCAGAGCAGCGAGATGTCCCAAGGTGACCCAAGCCGGCTCTGGACTGATAGCGAGAAGCTCGGAGGTCAGTTGTCCCATGCCGATCGGACCAGCGAGATCGGAAAGGGACGCTTCGCCGCGAATCAGCATGGCGAGCCCTTGCACCATTTGGATCACCATGATAGCGGTTTGCCTCGCAGCCTCGACAGGGATTCTCCAGAGCGGGACCGGTGCAGTCACCAATGTGGGGCGAAGCGTCATGCCGAGGTTCGGCGTTTCACCGCTCGCGGTCGCAGGAACTTGGATCGTGACCGTGAGGAGCTGACGGTCTCGTTCGATGACGATGTCGATCTCCTCACCAGCCTGTTG
>DAOTYK010000058.1:0-3638 GCA_034434855.1 Thermomicrobium sp. | reverse complement strand
CCGAACTCCTGGAGGAAGCCGCGGGTGACGGCATAGGAGCCACCGTACGCGCCGATGTCTTCGCCCATGAGGAAGACGCGCTCGTCGCGGTACATCTCCTCGCGCAGCGCCTCGCGCAGCGCGTCGCGGTAGGTGATCTCTCGTGTCATCGTCGCCTCCATCCCTCTCTAGCGCACGGTGATCGGGTCGGCATAGACGTACTGGGTAAGTGTCTCCGGGTCCGGTTCAGGGCTCTCGTCGGAGAAGCGTACGGCCTCAGCGACCGCCTCCTCGACTGCCTGGTCGAGCGCTGCCAGTTCCTCCGCGGTGGTGACATTGTGGGCGAGCAACTGTCGGCGGAAGCGCTCGATCGGATCCCGGTGACGTCGCCACTCCTCGACCTCTTCTTTGGACCGATACGTCTCCGGATCAGCCATCGAGTGCCCACGGTAGCGATAGGTGAGGGCTTCGAGAAAGTAGGGGCCATTCCCGGATCGGCAATGCTCGAGCGCTCGCTTCGTCGCCTCGTAGACGGCGAGGACATCCTGGCCATCGACTCGCTCGGCGGGGATGTCGTAGGCGCAGGCTTTCCGGTACATCTCCCGCACGGCCGAGGCATACTGGACGGCTGTGCCCATGCCGTACTGGTTGTTCTCGCAGAGGAACAGAACGGGAAGCTTCCACAGCGCAGCGAAGTTGAGTGCTTCGTGGAAGGCGCCGTTATTGGTCGCGCCATCGCCGAAGATCGCCACGGCGACGCGCCGCTGGTTCAAGTACTTGCTGGCCAAGCCGAGCCCAGCCGCGATCGGCAGGAGGCCAGCCACGATCGCGTAGCCACCCCAGAAGTGCTTGGATGCATCGGCGAAATGCATCGAGCCACCGCGCCCGCCGACCAGACCGGTCGCTTTGCCGAAGAGTTCCGCCATGCAACGTCGCGGATCGAGGCCGAGCGCCAGCGCGTAACCATGGTCGCGGTAATGCGTCACCAGGTGATCGTCCGGATCCATGGCACGGATCGCGCCGACTGCGACTGCTTCCTCTCCGATATAGAGGTGCAAGAAGCCCGCGATCTTGCCGAGCGCGTATTGCTCCGCTGCGACCTCCTCGAAGCGCCGGATCAGGACCATCAGGCGGTACATCTCGAGAAGCTCGCTCTTGGGGAGCACTACCCCGGGCAGCTGACCATCGACTGTGCTGGTCATCGCATACCTCCTGTCTTGCGCCTGCCTGGTCGCGACTGGCCCGGTCTCCTCGACCGGTTCCACGCCGTCGTGGTCTTCGCGACCGCTCGGCTCGGTGTCCCGGCACAACCTTGGCTTATGATACTCCAGGGCCAAGCTTATACCCAATCTGCCGGAGGAAGCTCATCCGCTTGGCGATGTCCTCTTCTCCCTCGATGCCGAGCGGCTTGAAACCATCGGCGACTCCGAGGACGGCTCGCTGCTCACCCAAGTCGGCCAGCACGACCGTGACCGGGTTGGCAGTGGCGCAGAAGATCGTGCACACCTCGACCACGTTGCGAACGGCCGGTAAGACGTTGATCGGATACGCGTTGCCGAGCATGATCAGGAAGCAGTGCCCAGCCGCGATGTTCAAGACATTGCGCCGCGCCAGATCGGTCAACTCCGGATCGGTTCCGCTCCAGCGGACCAGTCGCGGTCCCGATGCTTCACTGAAGGCGAGCCCGAACTGGATCCCGGGTACCGCATTGACCAACGCCTCGTGCAGGTCTTCCACCGTCTTGATGAAATGACTGTGCCCGAAGATCACGTTCACGTGGTCCGGCTTCTCGATCGGCACGGTCACCAGCTCGATCGGCATCCTCTGCCTCCTTTCTGTTGCCCACATTTCTCAAGGCACGAGTACTGCGCATCCCTTTCTGCGACCGTCCTACGGGCTCCGGAGTGCCTGGTCGATCTGGCGGAGCGGGTCGTCGCTGACGGACAAAGTGATCCCCCTCTCGGTGACGAGTTCCATGTGTTCCCAGTTCGCTGTCCGTCCCGACCAGGTTGCCCACGATCGTTTTTCCCTGCTCGTCGAGCCCTCTCGTAGGGATCTCGATTCGTCCACCAAAGCACACACGACACAAGAGGCGCCGCGGTGCGTCATCGTCAGTCCTCGCTGGCATGTCGATCTTTCGCCGACGAAGTCCAGGGGAATCGCTGCACCCTGCCCTCTCGTACTGTGTCGGACGTCACGGACCGGCTCGTGGTCAGCTCGCTCTGTCCGGCGTGCGCCGAGTTCCCGTTCGTGATCGAGAGTCTGCTCCGAGCGATCGACAACGATGCTCTGGACCGCAGCCGGCGCGTGCGGGATCGGGAACGCGCTTTGTCCGAGCCCACCGAAGCCGATGGGCACGACGGTGTCGTCCGGCTCGAGCCAGTAGTGTGCCCGCTTGACCGCATGGTAGGCCGTCAGTCCGGCAACAACATGAGGCGCTACGGCACGCGGTGACAGTTCTTCCGGTATCAGCACGAGGTTCCGCTCCTTCGTCAAGAGATATTCGGCGAATCCCCCACTCCGCGTGAGGTCCAGAAAGTCCCCTCCCTTGCCGTGCATGTCTCGGCTACGCCGGCAAGCGAGTGCGGTGCCATCGGCGATCGGTGGAGAGACGATGACTGGAGCACCGCGGCGGACGCGTCGCACCGCGGGGCCATTCGCGTCGACGAAATCGGCGTTCTCGTGCTGAGGAATGGGAGGGAGTCCGACCGGAATCCGGTCGCTGAACTGCTCTTCGATGTTGTGGCGATTCGTGCGGTGCACACCAGCACCGTCGATCGTCACGACTACTTCGCCGGGTGCGCTGATCGCTGGATCCGGCATGTCCTCCCGGATCGAGAAGTCGAGTTCTTCGGGTGTCGTGTCACAGCGGTGCAAGCGCGCAGCACGCATCAGCGTTGCATTCCCCTCGCAGTACGAGTCTTCCGCTGCGCTCATGATCCTAGCACGCTCGCCGGTGACGGTCGATCGCTGCCAACACCATTCACTGCCGCCATATGCCCGATCAGGAGCGGTGCAGGGGAGCGCACATTGCCTGTCAGCGTCTCGCGGGCTATCCTCGTCTGCTCGTCGTGTAGGGCCGGGGGAGCGAGGAGGTGTCTCGTGTCGGGAGAGCGAGCGTCGTGCTGGCGGCGTCGCGCCAAGATCGTGGCCACGATCGGGCCGGCATCCTGGAGTCCGCAGGTGTTGGACCAGCTGATCGCCGCAGGTGTCGATGTCTTTCGGGTGAACGCAGCGCACAACTCGCCGGAGGAACGCTGGCCCATCGTTGCTGACTTGCGAGCTGCTGCTGACCGGGCAGGGCGACCGATCGCCATCCTGCAGGATTTGGCGAGTTGGAAGCCACGGACTGGCCCCCTGGAGGGTGATCCATTCCGGTTGATTCGCGATACGCGTGTGCGGATCGTTCCGGGCAGTGAGCCGCTCTCGCCGGAGCGGCTCAGTATCGACGATGCGGAACTGGTTGCCCAGCTCCAGCCCGGACATCGGATCCTGATCAGTGACGGATTGATCGAGCTCGCCGTCGAATCGCGCGTGGGGGACGAGCTGATCGCGCGCGTCCTGCGCGGTGGCCAGATCCGGGGGCGACAGGGAGTTGCCGTGCCGGGGATCCGCGGTCGTCCTTTCCGATTGAGCGAGCGCGATCGAGCCGATATCGC
>DAOTYK010000057.1:0-9118 GCA_034434855.1 Thermomicrobium sp. | reverse complement strand
GGGGAAACGCTGGCCCGTGTCCCGCTTCTCCGCCTCCAGCTCGTGCTCCTCTTCGGCAACGTCCACGTCACCACGCCGACGCTGGCCACGCTCCTCGAGCGCGGCATCGAGCTCGTGCTCCTCACGGCAGACGGGGAGTACCGCGGGCGCCTCGTCGGCCCGGAAACAGGGTCCGCCGAACTGCGCGTGCGCCAGCTCGAGGCGTCGCGCGACGAGGGGTTCGCGCTCGAGCTGGCTCGCCGCTTCGTCCGGGGTAAGCTCCGCAACCAAGGCGTGCTCCTCCTGCGCTCCTTGGACGAACACCCGGACGTCCGCAGCGCAGTCGACGTCCTCCGCGACGCACTGCTGCGTGCCGGTCGCGCTGGCGGGCTCGGCGGACTCCTAGCCAGCGAAGGGTACGGGAGCGGCGCCTACTTCACCGCTCTGGCACGGCTCCTCCCGTCGTCGCTCGGCTTCTCCGGTCGCCAGCGCCGGCCGCCACCCGACCCGGTCAACGCGCTCCTCAGCCTCGGCTACACGCTGCTCGCGCAACGTGCCGTCAGTGCACTGCGAGCCGTCGGCCTCGACCCCACCGTCGGCTTCCTGCACCAGTTCCGTCCTGGCCGCCCATCGCTCGCTTTGGACCTGATCGAGGAGTTCCGCCCCGCCGTCGATGCCCTCGCGCTCCGACTCCTGCGAGGCGGGGAACTCACGCTCGAGCACTTCGCCCCACCGGATCCAGAGCGCGGTGTCCGTCTCACCCCCGAGGGGTTGCGCCGCTTCCTCGCCGCGTGGGAGCACTGGTGGGACCAGCAGCTGCTCGTCGCGGGAACTCGACGCCCGGCCCGGGAATTCCTCTTCGAGCAAGCCCGTCGCCTGGCGCGGATCCTGCGTGCACCAGCCGAACCGTATCTCACCGTCCCACTCGAGGCGTGGTGGGCTGACCAGCCGGCGAGCACGAGCGACCTCGTTTGATCGCTGGCTGGCAGGTCGTTCCCTCTGGCCCGTCGAGCCGCGCCGCATCGCCCGTTCGCCGGTGAACTCCGAACACCGCGCCGCTCGACGACGCGGGCTGCTCGCTCACCCTTTCCGGTGTTCGGGCGTTCGGCACCCGGCATCCCACGCTCGATGCTCGACACGGCCGGTCCCGGTTGCTATCATACTGTCGGACAGCTGCCCACCCCATGACCGTGCGGCGGGAGCTAGACGTGGCGACGGTCGAAGTCCGCAAACTTCCGACTCAGGTCGCAGTCCATCTCGGGCGCGAGCTGATCGCGCTCGCTCACGAGCCAGGCACCGTTCTTCCCTCCGAACAGGAGATCTGCGCGCGCTACGGAGTTTCGCGGACGGTCGCCCGCGAGGCGATGCAACTGCTCGCCGGCTTGGACTTGGTCCGCATCTCCTCGGGTCGCCGCATGGAGCTGCGCCCGCCGCAGGAATGGAACTACCTGCACCCGCTCTTGCTCGACATGCTCGACCCGGTCGAGGTGCGGCACCTTCTGGTCGAGCTGCACGAGGTCCGGCTCATGATCGAGCCGGTCGTCGCCGCGCGCGCTGCCGGCAGCATCGGTCCGGAGCAGCTCAGCCGTTTGGAGGCGACGCTCGCGGCGATGCGGGAACTGGAGAGCGAGCCGGACCGATACCTCGAGTGCGACCTCGCATTCCACGCCCAGATCTGCGCGGTCATCGGCAACCGGGTGCTCGACCGGATCCTGCACTCGTGCCGCTGGCTCCTCATGGCCAGCCGCCGGGTCACCAACCGGCTGTGGGACTCGCTCGCGACCGTGACCGAAGAGCACCGGGCGATCTTTCGCGCCTTGGCCGCGCACGACCCCCAGGCAGCCGAAGCAGCGATGCGTGCGCACTTGGCCGGCAATGCTCGAGCCTGGTCCCTGTCACCCGAGCTGATCGCGGCAGTCCTCGAGCACGCTGTCGACTCCGCCCACCAGTGAGGTGTCCCGAGCGCGAGCGTGATGACGAGAAAGGGGGAAACGACGAGGTGAGGGAAGCCGATCGCTGAGCTGGAGCGACACGCACGGTCGGAGCACGTGAGGAAGGAGGACGGTCACTATGGAACGAACGACGCAGTTCGGCAGGAAGCAGCAGTTCACGCGGCGCCAGCTGATCCGCCGTACCCTGGCCATCGGGGTCGCGCTCTCCAGCGGCACCAGCTTGCTCGCGGCCTGCGGGGGCGGTGCTCAGCCGACACCCACTCCAGCGCCGCAGGCGGCGGAGACGCCCGCACCTGCAGCGGCTGAGGACAAGCTGGAGATCTTCAGCTGGTGGACGAACCCGGGCGAGGCCGACGGGCTGGCCGCACTCTTCGAGATCTTCAAGCAGCGCAAGCCGGGTGTGGAGATCATCAACGCCACGGTCGCTGGCGGCGCGGGCACCAACGCCAAAGCGGTGCTGGTCACCCGCATGCAGGGGGGCAATCCGCCGGACAGCTTCCAGGTCCATGCCGGCCAGGAGCTGATCGGCACCTGGGTCGTCGCTGGCAAGATGGAGCCGATCAACGATCTCTTCGAGCAGGAGGGCTGGACCAAGGTCATGCCGAAGACCCTGCTCGACCAGATCTCGTACAAAGGCGAGTTCTTCTCGGTGCCCGTCAACATCCACCGCTCGAACATGCTCTGGTACAACAAGAAAGTCTTCGCCGACAACGGTCTCGAGCCGCCCAAGACGCTCGACGACTTCTTCGCGGTCGCCGAGAAGCTGAAGGCGGCTGGCGTCACCCCGCTCTCGGTCGGCGGCAAGGACAAGTTCGAGGTGCCGCACCTGTTCGAGGACCTGCTCCTGGCTGTCTTCGGTCCCGCCGACTACACCAAGCTGTTCAGCGAGCCCAGCATGTGGGAGTCGGACCCGCGGGTGGACGAGGCCATCGAGGTGCTCGACCGCTTCCTGAGCTTCGCCAACGAAGACCGCTCGGCGCTCAGCTGGGCCGATGCCGCCCAGCGGGTCATCGACGGGACCGCCGCGATGACCATCATGGGAGACTGGGCGTACGGCTACTTCATCAACAAGGGGGCCAAGGCAGGCGAGGTGTTCGGTTGGGCGCCTTCGCCCGGCACCGACGGCATGTTCATGTGGTTGAGCGACAGCTTCGGCTTGCCCAAGGGAGCCCCGCACCGCAACAACGCCATCGAGTGGCTCAAGGTCTGCGGCTCGCGCGAGGGCCAAGATGCCTTCAACCCGAAGAAAGGCTCGATCCCGGCACGGACCGATCCCGACCGGAGCGTCTACGACGAGTACCTGCTCTACTCGATCGACCGGTTCGCCCAGGACGCACTGGCCCCCAGCGTCGTCCACGGTGCCGCGGCCAACGAGGCCTACATGACCGAGTACGGGAACGCGCTCAACGTCTTCTCGGCCAGCCGCGACAAGAAGCAGGTGAAGTCGATGCTCATCGAGGCGGCTCGCGAGCTGAAGACATGAGACGCGCGGTCTCGATCTATTCCGGCAAGGACGATCGATGGCTGGGAAAGTAGCCGAAGAGATCCGACCACGGGTGGCGCGGCGGGAAGCGGCGACGCGCGTCCGCTTCCCCCGCGTCGATCGCTTCATCCCGTTCGTCGTGCTCGCCCCCTCGGTCGCGGCGATCCTGGTCTTCGTCTATGGCTTCATCCTCTGGAGCACCGTCGTCTCGCTCAGCCGCTGGCAGGGGATCGTGCCTGACCTCACCTTCGTCGGGTTCCGCAACTATGCGACGATCTTCACCTCTTACCGCTTCCAGAGCGATCTCCGCAACACGATCGTCTTCACGGTCTTCTTCTTGATCGGCTCGCTGGTCATCGGGCTCCTGCTGGCGGTGCTGCTCGACGCGCGGGTACGCGGTGAATCGTTCTTCCGCACGGTCTATCTCTTCCCGATGGCCATCTCCTTCGTCGTGACCGGAACGGCCTGGCAGTGGCTCTTCGTCCCGGGGACGCCGCAGGAGCCGACCGGACTCAACCTGCTCTTCCAAAAGCTCGGGCTGCCCATCTTCATCGCTTGGAGCACGACGTCCGAGGTCTGGCCGAATGGTGGTTGGCAGCCCGAGTGGCTGCGGGTGCCGCTCGGCATCCCGCTCGCCATGCTGCCGGTCATCATCGCGGCCATCTGGCAGATGTCCGGCTTCACGATGGCCATGTACCTGGCCGCGCTGCGCGGGATCCCCGACGAGCTGCGCGAGGCCGCTCGCGTCGACGGCGCGAGCGAGTGGCAGGTGTTCCGCTACATCACCTTCCCCTTGCTGCAGCCGGTCACGCTCGCCGCGGTCATCGTGCTGGGCCACATCTCGCTCAAGATCTTCGACCTCATCATGACCCAGACCGGCGGTGGACCGGGCTTCGCCACCGACGTGCCGGGGATCTTCATGTACGAGACGACCTTCAAGAGCAACAAGTACGCAGAAGGGGCTGCCATCGCTCTCGTCATGCTGGTCATGGTCTCGGTCCTGATCGTCCCCTACTTGATCTGGCGACTGCGCACGGAGACCGAACGATGAGCGCGCGCGAGTTTCCCGTTCGCCGCCTGCGCCCCATGCGCCTGGCCATGTATGCCGTCATGGTCGGGTTCGCGCTCTTCTACCTCTTGCCCGTCTATCTCATGTTCATCACCGGGATGAAGAGCTTCGAGGAGGTGAACATCAGCCGGATGTGGGATCTCCCTTCCGGCCTGCGCTTCGATAGCTTCCTCGCGGCCTGGAACACGCTCGAACGGAGCTTCCTCAACAGCTTCCAGATGGTCATCCCGGCGACGATCGTCTCCAGCCTGCTCGGCTCGCTCAACGGCTATGTCCTCTCCAAGTGGCGCTTCCGCGGATCCGATGCCCTGTTCACCGCGATCCTGTTCGGGATGTTCATCCCCTATCAGAGCATCTTGATCCCGCTCGTCCTGACGCTGCAGCGCTTGGGTCTCTACGGGTCGATCCCCGGCCTCATCCTCACCCACGTCGTCTATGGCATCCCGATCACGACGCTCATCTTCCGCAACTACTACGCCTCGATCCCGACGGAGCTGCTCGAGGCAGCCAAGGTCGATGGCGCTGGGTTCTTCACCATCTACCGGCGCGTCATCCTGCCGCTCTCGGCGACCGGTTTCGTGGTGGTCGCCATCTGGCAATTCACCTCGATCTGGAACGAGTTCCTCTTCGGGCTCGTCATTACCAACTCGCCACAGGAGCGACCGGTCACCGTCGCACTCCAGAACATCGCCGGGAGCCAGTACACGATGTGGAACGTGCAGATGGCCGGCGCGCTGTTGGTCGCGCTGCCCACACTGCTGGTCTATGTCCTCTTGGGACGCTACTTCCTGCGCGGCCTGCTCGCCGGCTCGCTCAAAGGTTGACGCCCCCGCTCGCGTGGCGCTGCGTGTTTGGGCAATCGAGCGGAGGAGTTCCTGCACAGTGCGAGCCCTCCGGCCGCTGCCCCTCGGTCGGTGCGGACGGCATCGCTCGCGACCTCAGCGGGCGGGTTCGAGGAGGACTCCAGCACCCGCGCTCGCTCCGCCATACTCGTGTCGGCAGGGCGCGCGAGCGGCGCACAGTGGAGCCGCTGGCGATGAGACGGTTCGATGCTTCGTCATGTTCCTGATCGGGAGGAGCCGATGCTGGCCGACTCGGTACGGGCTCGCAGTGCGTTCGCCCGACGGATCGCAGCCCTCACGCTGACCGAGCTGCGGTTGTATGCCCGCGAGCCGTACACGCTCTTCTTCGCGCTCTTGCTTCCGACCGTCCTCATCCTGATCTTCGGCACGATCTACGGGAACGAGCCGAAGCCCCGCTACGGGGGGCTGGGAACGGTCGACGTGTCGGTGCCCGCCTACACCGCGATGATCGTGGCGACGGTCGGGTTGGTCAGCATCCCAGTCCATATCGCCAGCCTGCGCGAGCGCGGGATCCTGCGGCGACTCGCCGTGACGCCGGTCAGCGCGCTCGAACTGCTCGTTGCGGAGGTACTGACCGCTTTCGTCCTGACGACCATCGGGATGGCGCTCCTCGTGGTCGTCGCCCACCTGGTGTACGACTTGCGCTGGTCCGCCCGAATCTGGCCCGCTGTCCTGGTCTACGTCGTGAGCGCGCTCGCGTTCTTCGCACTCGGGTTCGGACTCGGCTTCTGGCTGCCTGGTGCGACGGCCGCGCAGGTCGTGGGGATGGTGCTCCTCTATCCGATGATCTTCCTGACCGGCGCCGCGATGCCCCGCGAGCTGCTGCCGGAGCGCGTCCACCAGATCGCGCGCTTCCTCCCGCTCGATCCGGTCGTGACGATGTTGCGCGCCGCCTGGGCTGGCCATGCCCTGACCGAGAACGGGCGAGCCATCCTCGGGATCGCGGTGGTGCTGATCGCCGGCATGGCGCTCAGCGCGGCGCGGAGTATCCTTCCCGTGCAGGAGTGAGGCGCGTCGCGGCCGACAGCGGCACCGGCGCGACCCACGGTTCAACCCTGCACCGAGGAGGACCGATGAGACGGAGAGCGTTCCTGGCGTTTCTCGCGTCGCTGTCGATCGGGGTCGCCTGCCGTCGCTCGAACCCAGGGACCGCCAGCGAGGCTACCCCAGGCGAGAGCAGCGCCAGCAGCGACCCCTACGGCTACGGTTCCAGTGCCCAACCGGCACCGACCTCCTACCAGATGATCGAGCAGTGGGCGATGCATCAGGTGCCGCTCTACCCTGGCGCCCAGCCCGGTGAACTCTCACCGCTGGCGACCCAGGTCGAGAACGGCGGGACCATCAGCTTCGCCGTGCCCGATCCGGCCGAGCGCGTGCTGGAGTTCTACCGCACGGCGCTCCCGCAGCTCGGCTGGCAGCTGCAAGCCGCTCCAGCCAACTCCATCGCTGCCAAGCGCGGTCAGGCTGCGCTGACCGTCATCGTCAAGGGGAGCGATCAGGGGACGACCGTGCTCCTCATGCTCACCGACGCGATCTAGTCGCGCCAGGAGGAGTCGCCGCATCAGTCCCTGCCGGCACAGCGACTGCCGACCGGACGAGCGGCGCGAGGTCCAGGCAGCGACCCGGCGCCAGCGCGCCGAGCGGCAGCGGAGCCGGTGGCGCGTACCAGCTCGGCTCGCGTCCCGGTCGTTCCGTCGTGAGCCAACCGCGCGCGGGATCGACCACCCAGACTTCGCCGGCACCATAGCCGAGCCACTGGTCGATCCGCTGGCGGAGGACGACACCCGTGTTCTCCGCCGCCGCGACCTCGACGACGAGCCGGGGCGCGCCGGTGAGCACTCCACCGCGCGCCATTGCCCAGTGCGTCGGTTCGACCACCGCGAGCGGCGCGCTGAGCTGGACGGCGCGGTAGGGACCGAGTCGGCACGTCACGTCTGCCTGCACCACCCAACGCGGCTCGAGCAGCTCGACGAGCTGGCCAGCCAGCCACGCGAGCGGCCACCTGAGTTCGTCCCAGCGCCCGCGCGGCGCGCGTCCGGCCGGAGGAGACTCATTCTTCGCCGGCAGGATCGCTCCCGGCGTAGCCCACTCCCCCTCCGCCGACCGGGCAGGTAATCGAGTCGTGCTCGTCTGCAGCGGCTGCGCGGCAGACGAGCGACCCACCGCACCGGTCGCCGTCTGCCGGTCGCGCAACCGGTCGGCCGCTTTGTCGTCGAGCGGCCAGGTAGAGAGGCTGGCGGGGCGCGTCGAACACACGCTCGGCTCTGGCAAGAGGAGCACCGCCTCTGGGTCTTCCGGCTCCTCCGGCTCCGGTCGGTCCGCGTCGTCTTCGTCGGCGAAGAGGAACTCGATCGCGTCCGGAGACAGGTCCTCACCGCTCTCGTCACCGATCGGGCGAGCAGGCAGGATCCCGATCGATTCGTCCTCCGACAGGCCGGTCTCGTACCAGGTGGGATCGTCTTGGAGCGGAGCGGGTCGTACCCAGCCACCCCAGGCGCGGACGATCTGGCTCCGCAGCGGGCCGTCCAGCCAGCGGTACAAGCTTCCCACCGCAGGAACCCCCTTCCTCGCAGCGCTCTCCATTCTTATCATCGGTCGTCGAGGTGAACACTGGCGTTCTCGTGCCGAATCAGCAGAGGGAAGCAGCCGTGCTCGTGATGACGGTGTTGGGTACGGGTACCTATCAGGAAACGACCTATGTCTGGGACGATGGAGAGCGTATCCGGCGATACCGGAGTGCGCTCTTCCCCGTGGCGCTCGATGCCTGGCTCGCACCGGAACGGTCGCTCGTCCTCTTGACACCCGACAGCGCAGCGCACGCGAACTGGCGGCAACTTCAGGCGCAGCTCGGCGAGCGGGCTGAGCCGGTGCTCATTCCGGCCGGGAAAAGCGAGGCCGAACTGTGGCAGATCTTCGACGCGCTGGTCGCAGCCGTCCCTGAACAGGCGGAGCTGGTGCTCGACGTCACGCACGGCTTCCGTTCCTTGCCGCTCTTCGCCGCGGTTGCCGCGCTGGTTCTGCGGCGATTGCGTGGAGTCACGATCCAGCGGATCCTCTACGGCGCCTTCGAGGCGCGCGACCGCGAACGCGACGAGACGCCGGTCTTCGACCTCAGTCCCCTCGTCGATCTGGCAGAGTGGGCGAGCGGCATCGAGGCTCTCGAACGGAGCGGCGACGGGCGCCTGCTCGCCGCGCGCATCCAAGCGACCCACCGCGACCTCTACCGCCGGCGGTCCCCCGAACTGCCCCGTCACCTGGCCAGGGTCGGCAAGGAGCTCGACTCGCTCAGTCAGGCGACCTGGCTGGCTCGCCCGCTCGAGGCACTGGCAGCCGCGCACCGCCTGGACCAGCGACTCGCGACCGCACAGGGAGAGCTGGCTCGTTGGACGCCGCCCTTCGCCGTGCTCGCTGAGCGGGTGCGCGCCGAGATCGGGCCGCTCGCCCATCCGGAGCCGGAGCAGCTCGACGAGGCCAATCTTCGGGCCCAGCTCGAGCTGATCCGCTACGCGCTCGGCAAGGGCCTCGTCCTCCAGGCGGTCACGCTGGCCCGCGAGTGGCTGGTGAGCTGGTACCTGTGGCGGACGTTTCCGGAACTGCGTTCGAGTTGGTTGAAGCGGGAGGGTCGCGAGCGGGCCGAAAAGGACCTCAACGAGCTCCAGCAGCAGCTGCGGAATGGCTCGCCGATCCTGGACGCGCTGCCCGAGCGGCGGATCGCCGAGGTGTGGGACCAGGTCGCCCAACTCCGCAACGATCTCGCCCACTGCGGCATGCG
>DAOTYK010000056.1:0-2127 GCA_034434855.1 Thermomicrobium sp. | reverse complement strand
CTCGTGCCGCTCGACAATCTTCCCCATGCTGCTGCTGTTCGGTTCTTGACCCGTGCCGGGGTCGAACAGTCGGCTGCGGACCGGCTTGCCGAGCTGACTGCTGGACACCCCTTGAGCTTGGAACTCCTGCTCCAAAGTCAGCAAGCTGCCCACTCAGCACTCCATCCGGGTATGCTGCTGGAGATCAGCGAGAGGGTGCTGGAGCTGGCTTTCGGTGAACTGGCGCCAGCACGGCGCGCGGCTCTCGAGATCACCGCGCTCGCAGGAGTGAGCAGCGAGGGAACGCTACGCACCATCCTCGGTTCCAGCGAAGCTGGGACGCTCTTCCGCTGGCTCTGCACGCAACCGACCATCGCGGTGACACCCTATGGAGCGGTCGTGCGCGAACCGTTCGGGAGCTTCTTGATCGAATCGCTCGCCTGGCGCGACCCGGAGCGCCTCGATGAATACCGCGAGGCACTGCGGCATGCGAGCGTGGAGACTCTTCGGCGCTCAGCGGGCCCGCTCCGCTTCCCGCATTTCTTGCGTCTTCTCGCGCTCGCTGACAGTGATGGCCGGTTCCGCCGAGCCCTCGTCTCGGGACTGGTAGCTGGACTCCATGGAGGGGCGTTCGAGCGGGACGAAGTGGAGTCTGCTCTGGCAGCGGTTCCGGCTGGACCGCTTCAGGACGTGCTGCGCTGCTGGTTCGCTCGTGGATTGGGCCTGTCCCGTATGATCCGGGGCGCAGAGGGACAACCGCTGGCCTGGACGACGAGCATCCCGTTGGATCCATCACTCTGGGGAATGGTTCCGGACGGGAATGACTTTCTCGCCGCACTGCAGTCAGCTGCGCGAGTCCGTCAAGGTGAACGGGCGACGCTCCATCTCACCTGGATGATTTCACGGGGCTCGGCTCAGGAGGTCGAGCGGGTTCATGCCCTCGCTCTCGCGACGCATCTGGAACGTGCCTCGCTCTCGCCACAGCTCGCCTCGAGTGTGTTCCTTTTTGATCCTGAAATAGCGTTGCAGATTACTTGTTGGGACGTGCTCCGAGCGCACCCTGTCGTCGTCGAGTTTGCTGGCCGCTCGTTCGTTTTGGGCATCCGTGATTGGCGTCATCGTGAGCTGTTGCAGTGGTTCCTTCGACCCAACGATGCGATCGTCGAGAACGAGCCGACGTTCTCTAACGAGATGCTGGATCGTTCGACCTTCGTGGCAGCTGTCTACCGCGCGTTGCGGGACATGAGCCGTCCCGAGCGGCTCCGCGGCAATCCCTTGCTGGCGGCTCGTCTCGTTGTCTCTCGCGTTCCGCCCGGGGCAGGAGAACGGCAACGTATCGAGGTGCTCCGGCAGGTGTTGGAACATGCGATCGCAGAACTCGGTCTTCGCCCGCAGTATCGGCGCTGGCAACAAGTGGCCGAGAGTGCCTACCTCCGGCCCACGGAGTCGCAAGAGCGGATGGCTGAGCGACTCGGCATTCCGTTCAGCACCTTCCGGCGGTATTTGAAGGCAGCGACGGACTGGATCGCGGAATACCTCTGGCAACTCGAGGTCAGTGATCAGGAGTGGATCGTGTTGGCGATGAGTCACGCGGTGAGTGCACGCGCCGAGACGACGCCCTTACAGGCATGCCACAACGAGAGCAGGGAAACGGATCGATGGCTCGGGAAAGAACTATGATGTCGACGACTGTCTCGTCACGCAAGAGCCGGTGGAGCGTGTGGCTAGCCCCTCTCGTGAGCGCAGCGGTGTTGGCTGTTCTCTTCGTGGTAGCGACGCTCGTGCGGCGGAGCGCGTTCGCCGATGAAGCCCGTCCGGTGATGATCGCTCTCTCCAGTGCGGCGGCGGCGATCATCACGGTGCAGGGGGCGCGGACCGCTGCGGCGCGTCGTGGATGGCCGGGTATCATCGCCGGCGGAGCGTTGATCGCGATGGGGCTCTACACGCTCGCGCACGTGCTCCGCTGAACACCAGGAGCGACCGCTCGGCTCACTCCAGTTTGCCCCATACGCTGACGCGTTCGACCCGAAGCGCGATGACCGGCTGCGTTTCCAGTCGCATCCTGCGGTACTGCGGATAGCGCTGGCGCAGGAGTTCGACCGCACGTGCCTGTTCCGGAGATCCCGGCGCGAGGAGTTCCGCCCGCCC
>DAOTYK010000055.1:0-1791 GCA_034434855.1 Thermomicrobium sp. | reverse complement strand
GCCTCAGGGAAGGAGATTCTTCGACTTACTGGGGGACATCATCATGTGTCGCAGAGCGTCCAGCGATCGCAGCGGAGCCGGAATCCTTTCGATGCGTCTCACGCGGCGCGCACTTCTCGGGCTTTCCCCACTCCTCGCAGTGTGCCGCTCTGCATCGCCCATGCCCACCGACGCGCCCCCGTCTCCGATACCAGAGAAGAACTCGAGCGAACCACACGCCAGACGACCTTCGCGCCAGACCGTCTCGCGTTCGCTCCGTCTCACCATCGGTCTAAGCGCTCTCCCACCATCTCTGCAGCAACAGGCAGTGCGATGGATGGCACTACTCCGCGAGCAGCTCCCGCCGAGCTGGACGCTAGAGCTCGTTGAGCCGGAGGAAGCCTCGATCCGGTTGCGCGTCGCTTCCCGCTATCCGACTGGGCCGGTACTCGGTGTCCGCTATCTTTTACCAGTGACGTCACACGAAAATTTCGTTCCTGGCCTCGATGCTTCGTCACTCGCCGCACTTGTCGCTGGGCACGTCGGAGACTGGCGAGACCTCGGGCATCCCGAGCCTCTTCCCGTCGAACGGATCAGCGTCCAGGAAAACGGGAAAGTCCTCGACCAACCGGACCGTACGGTGACCAAGGCGAGCGATCTCGGCGCGCGTCCGCCAGGGGGTGCCTTCGCCCTCGTCGAAGCGGGGGCGCTGTATCCCCATCTACGCGTTCTTCACTACGACGGGAGGGATCCTCTGCGCCCTGACCGGAACGATTATCCAGAATTGCTGACCGAGTGGCTCACCGCCGAGGGAGCAGTCGATCTCCTCCCACCAGAGATGGTGCAACCACCCTTAGCTACACCACCCGTCTTCACGACGCTCACCTTCGCGGGGGACGTCATTCTGGGACGCACCGTTCACCGCATTATGGCGGCTCGCGGTGACTGGGTTGCGCCATTCCGGTCGATCGCTTCCGAACTTTCTTGGGCCGATCTGACGGTAGTCAACCTCGAATGCGCTCTCACTCGGCGGTTCCAACCTCCAGCCGATCCATACACGCTGCGATTCATGAGTTTCCCCGACGCCATCGCCGGACTCGCATTATCTGGTGTCGATGCGGTCAGCCTGGCCAACAACCACAGCATGGATTTCGGCTACGCGGCATTGCAGGACACCATGCAAGTCTGTCGGGAGGCTGGTATTACCACCTTCGGCGCAGGAGACAACCTCACCGCGGCTGTCCGACCGGCTGTTTTCCAGATCGGCTCGACGCGGATCGCCCTGCTCGGCTTCGACGGCGTTTCGACCGACTGGTACGGCGCCCGCGAAAACGCGCCCGGTACTGCTCCGCTTCGAGCGGACATCGTGGAGCATGCGATCCGAGTTGCTTCCCAACAGGCCGACGTCGTTATACCGTTCTTTCATTGGGGTGTCGAGTATACGCTCGTACCGACAGCTCATCAACGCGAGATCGCGCGCCGCGCCATCGATGCCGGCGCGACCGTCGTCGTGGGTTCGCATCCCCACTGGGTCCAGGGCGTCGAGTGGCATCGCGATCGCCCCATCTTCTACTCGCTCGGTAACTTCGTCTTCGATCAGGAATGGTCGTTGGAAACGAAACAAGGACTGATACTTCACCTCTGGCTGTCTGACGCTGAGCTCATTCGCTACGAACTCGTCCCTGTCTTGATCGAGGACTACCATCGGCCACGCCTCGCTCGAGGAGAGGAAGCGCAGGCGATCCTCCAACGCGTGCGCGAGTCGAGTCGCCTCCTCAGCGAGGTCTGAGTCGAGCGTGACGGCCGACGAGA
>DAOTYK010000054.1:0-1952 GCA_034434855.1 Thermomicrobium sp. | reverse complement strand
CCGTTCCAGTGCCGACTGCTCTGGCCCGCCCAACAGGTACAAGACGACGAACAACACGACGAAGATCGCGACCAAGCCACCGACGATCACCCACAACCAGCCGCGCCGCATCCCCTATCCCTCCCCCGACGATCGATCGCCGCCCGGTCGGAAGCGCTGCCTCGCTCGACGAGAGCGGGCCGATTCAGCCGGCGTCGTCACGAACCAGAGGATCCCGAGAACGAACAGTGCACCGAGTCCTCCCTCGACCAACGGCACGGTGCCCAGCCGGTAGAGAACCACCCCGAGCAGCTGGCTGGCGACAGACCCGATCCCGAAACCGAGTACACCACCCAACCAATAGAGCGGGAACTGCCAGATCCGCCGACCGAACACTGCATGCCAGCCTAACCCCAGCATGCTACCGAGAAGACAAGTGAGCAACAAGCCTGCCGGTACGCCAGTGTCCAGCGCCACGGTTTCGACCGTTCAGGAGACTCGAATCCAAAAGGCATATACCGCCCGCGGTACCTTGTCGGGTCGGGGATTCTTCGGGTGCTGAGGCCATTCCACTTCCACCCGCAGGAAGTAGGCACCCGGGCTCAGTTCCGGCATCGTCCACTGGAAGCCGGCACCGCTGAGTTCCGGTTCAGCCGTCACAACGGGATCGGTCGTGGCGACGAACCCCTTCGGAGCATCCGGAGCGGGCGAGATCGGCTCGTAATTCCCCTCCTGCGGATAGACCGCGAGCGACACCTTCTCCGGAATCCGGTCCTCGCTGAAGGCGAAGCTGAGCGTCTCGCCCGGTCGGACGGCGAGCGGCTGTTCGCTCGTCGGGACGAGCCCGGGAGCGGTCGTCTCGCCGGCAAAGCCGGAGTCGAGCACCCAAAAGAATGGACCGATCGTCGCCGGCTGCTCGCCGCTTCCGGCCTTCAGGACGAGATCGGGCGGCTTGAGAACCACCGGCGCAGGCGTCTCGACCGGTGTCGGAGCAGGTGCCACCTCGGTGGGTACCGTGGTCGGACTCGGCAGGACGGTCGGTGTCGGCGAGGCCGAGCGACAGGCGATCAGGGCGCTCGCACCGAGGAGCAGCAGGATGATTCCTTTCCGGATCCGCATCGACCCCTCTTCCCTTCCAGCACAGTGGCGGCCGGGCATCCGGCAACCGCGCCGACTGTACCACATCGCTGTTTCCGAATTCCTCACCGTCACAGAAAACGGGCGCAGAAGTGTTCTTCTATGGATCGAAGGGGAGAGAGACATTCCCTCCCAGCAGCCGATCGGGTCGAGTGTCTCGCTCGGCATCAGTCGGAAATGGAGGCGTGGAGATGTCGATGAAGGCGATGTCGTCGAGGGGAAAGCTCATCACGCTAACCTGTTTCGTCGCACTCATCCTGGTCGCACTTCCAGCTCGCCGAGGCGATAGTGCAAAACCGACCCCGACGCGTCAGCAACCCCTGCACCCGCGCCGTGCACGCCGACGGCTGCACCGACACGAACGCCAGCTGCCGCTCCCGCAGCAACGCCGGCTCGTACCGCAGCGGCAACACCGGCACGGACGCCCGCACCTACGCCAGCCGCCTCTCCGACTCGCACGCCTCGAGCGACTCCCAGCCCAGGACATACTCCAGCGGTGACACCGATACCGTGGCCGCGGTCGAACGGGAAACGAGACACGCGATCCGATCGGACCGCCGAGCTGCTGTCACAACAGCGAGCTCAGCGGTGTTTTATTGGGATAGCAAGGGGTACGTGGGACGCTCGTGGCCAACCGCACCGATCGCGAACTCTTGGAAGCCGCCCAGGCGGGCGACGAGCAGGCCTTCGCGCTCCTGGACGAGCGTTATCGCCCGCTCGTCTTCCGGATCGCACTGCGCACACTGGGTCGAACCGACGACGCGGAGGATATCTGCCAAGAGGTCTTTTTTCGCCTCTACCGACAACCGCCGCAGCTAGACGATCATCCACACGCT
>DAOTYK010000053.1:0-2441 GCA_034434855.1 Thermomicrobium sp. | reverse complement strand
GAGCTGCTGTGGCTCGTAGAGGAGCCAGCGGCGGCCGTCGCTGACACCGACGTAGCGCGGTGGCTGGCCCTGGCGGAGCAGCTCCCACGCGTAACTGACGGCAGCCGAATGGGCGATGTCGAGTTTCTCGCCGACCTTCTTGACCTCGAGGACGAGGATCGTCTGGTTTCCGCTGCGGAGCACGTAATCGGCTCGTCCACTCCCGGCCCGCGCCTCCACCTGCACGGATGTCGGGTCATCGGTCGGCCAGCCGAGGGCCCGCAAGAGGGGGTCGATCAGGCTGACGCGCGTCTGAGCCTCATTGGCTTCCAGGAGCGACCGGTGCGCCTGCAGTCGCTCGCGCAACCGCTCCAGAACCTGGCACAGGTCGTCGATCACGCAGATAACCCCCGTCGCTGACGGTTTATTGCACAGGGAAGGCGACTGGTCAAGAGCTGGTGACTGCCTCGACTGTCCTGACGTGCGAGCCAGCGCCGGCAACGTGGCCCGGGGGTCGAGGTCAAGCTGCCAACTGGTCGGGCTGCGGGATGCTCGATGCGGGCGAGCAAGCTGGTCAAGAGATTCAGTCGATCGCTCGCGACCGCTCGAGTGCGGTGAGCCGCGCGCGATTCAGCTCGACTCGGATCCGCTACCCAACGCAGTGCGCCAGCGGCGGAGCGACGAGCCCAAGCGTCGGAAGGCTTCGGTGATCGCCTCGCGCTCGGCGGGATCGAGGGCAGCTGGATCGGTCGTCTCCAGGAGTTGACGGAGCCGCTCGAGCGCGGTGACGAGCTGGACTGCGCGGGACGATCGACGGCTGGAGCGAGCCGGTCGCGACGCGGTTGACCCGGTCGGCCGGATGAGCTGCCGGAGCTGGGGAAGCAGTTCGCGGGGATCGGCCTCGGCGAGATCGGTGCGTGCGCGCAGCGTGCGGGCGAGTCGCTCGATCTCGGCTTGCGCGAGACCGTCCTGCTCGATCAGCTGGGCTACTGCGATCTGGAGCGGCTCGGGGAGGCCATGGAGCGGCCGTGTCTGCTTTTCGGAGAGCCGGCCGGCGCGGATGGCTTCCTGGACCGGCTCGGGCAGCTTTTCGGTGGCGAGGAGCTGGAAGAGGCGACTCCGCTTGATCCCGACCGCCTCGGCGACCTGTTCCCAGGGAACGTCTCCCAACTGTTGCTTGAGGCGGCGCAGTGCGGCGGCTCGGTCGAGCGCGTTCAAGTCCTCGCGCAGGATGTTCTCCATCAGCTGCTGGATGAGGCGCTGCTCGTCGCTGATCTGGCGGACGATGGCCGGGATGGTGGCGAGACCGGCTAGCTGGGCGGCCCGCCAACGGCGCTCGCCGTGGATGATCACGTAGCGGTCCCGGGCAGCATCGTAGCGCACCGCGATCGGCTGCAGGACACCTTGCAGCCGGATCGCGGCCGCGAGTTCCTCGAGCCGCTCCGGATCGAAGGTACGGCGCGGTTGCTCGGGATCCGGCTCGATCCGGTCGAGCGCGATCTCGCGCGCTTCGGCGAGTTCACGGGTCCCGCGTGCCTGGGGTGACGTATCGGCGAGGAGGTCATCGACGGTAAAGCGCCGTCGGCGGGTCGTTGGGGAGAGCGGAGACTCAGACACGGCTGGTACTCCCGACGAGTTCGACGATGACAGCGGCAGCCTGCCGGTAGGCGGCAGCGAGCGGCGAGCGCGGCTGGTACTGCAGGATCGAGGTGTGTTCGGCCACCGCCTCGGCCCCTTTGACGGAAAGCGGGATGCTCGGCAAAAGTGGCAGGTCGGGGAAGCGCTCGCGCAGCGTCGCCATCATGTCGGCGACGAGGCGCGACGAATGATGCACTTTGGTCGGCAGGAAACCGAGCACGGTGAGGCGCGGGTTGAGCCGGCGCACCCGGTTGACCGTTTCGAAGAGACGCCGCAAGACCATGAGCGAGAGCGGGTGCGGCTCGATGGGGATGACCAGGGCGGTCGCGGCGACCAGGATGTTGACGCTCAGGATGTTGAGGGCCGGTGGGCTATCGATCAGGACGTAGTCGTAGGGCAAGGGTTCGGCCGCGGCGAGGGCGTGGGCGAGCCGACGCTCGCGTTCGAGCGCGTTCAGGAGTTCCAGTTCCGCCGCAGCCAGGTCGGGGTGGCTGGGAACCAGATCGAGTCCGGCGATCCGGGTCGTCCGGATAGCCTGGTCGAGTGGCACCGGATCCTCGACGAGGAGGTCGTAGACCGAGACGTCGAGCCGCGAGACGTCGATCCCGAGTGCCATGGTCAGGCTGGCCTGGGGGTCGAGGTCGAGCGCGAGCACCCGGTGGCCACGCTCGGCGAGCGCCGCACCGACATTGAGCGTACTCGTGGTCTTGGCGGTTCCACCTTTCTGGTTGAAGAACGCGATGACCGGCGTCACGACCCGCTCCCGCTGTACGGACACCCGCAGAGGAAGGCTACCAGAGGTCAGCGCCGGTGTCCAGGAGCGC
>DAOTYK010000052.1:0-7698 GCA_034434855.1 Thermomicrobium sp. | reverse complement strand
CCACCGAGTTGCTTGGTCGACTGGCTGACCCAGGCCGCCGTTTCCGCTCCGAGTCCGATATCCGCCATGTTGACGAAGTAACGCTGGCGCGAGGAGCCGTCGAAGGCGCGAAAGCGGATCGCGCCGATATCGACGCGGCAGCGCTGCCCGTAACGCAGGAGATCGACCGCCTGTTCCGGGCGGACGATACCGAAGAGCCGGGGAAAATCGCGCCCCGTCCCGCACGGGACGATGGTGAGCGTCACCGGGCCGATCGGCTGTCCCTGCGCGTCCAGGCATCCATTGACGACCTCGTTCACCGTGCCATCGCCACCGATGACCAGGAGTTCTCGAGCACCACGCTCGACCAGTTGCCGAGCCAGAGCGATCCCCGCACCAGGCTCGGTCGTGTGCACTTCCTCCACGCGCAGGCCGAGCGACTCCAGGCGACGACGCACCGCCGGCCAGGCACGAGCCGGACGCCCGCTGCCTGCCACCGGATTCACGATGGCATGCACGGTTTCGGTCGGCAGAGTCGTCAGCCCTTGCGCTGCTCTCGTACGGGTCTCTTCCATTGCCCAACGCCCTCATCCACTGTCATGTGCCATCGTACCGAACGGTGAACGATTCGTGAAGGCAGGAATTCATGACCTTTCGGTGAGGCCACAAAGCGCCAAAATCAACGCCCTGGATTTGACTGATGCCACTGAACATGTTATCCTGCCCGTGAAGATCGCGGAATCGGCGAGTTCGGCGTCACGATGAGCGAATCGACGAGCCGCTGAGGGAAGGGAAGCCGGATAGGGACGATGCCGACCAACCCGCCGAGCCAAGAGTATCGTGAGCCGTCCGCCACCCGAGAGGTCCGCTTCGGCTGGACGCCTGAGCTGGACGCAGTGCGCGAACCAGCGAATGGGCAGCTGAACGGGCACCCCGCGATCGAATCGACTGACGAAGTGCGAGAGCGCCTCGCCGCACGGAGCAATGGTGTGTTCGCGGGCAGTGCGAACGGCACCGTCGTCGCCCCACCCAAACCGCCACGACCTCTCCTGCACCCACCGAAGCGAACGGAGCAGCGGCTCCGGCACCGGTCGACGAATCGCACGATCGGACGCTGGTGCCTCCATCTCGCGGTCGTCGTGTGCGTCGCCGCGGTCGCGATCGGTGGGGGGTTCTGGCGGCGTCCCGTGCCGATCCGTGTCGCAGCCGGTACCGACCAGATCACGATGATCCAGGACGCCCTGCCCGGCGCGCGCGGCCAACCGGTCGCGAGCGTTCCCGATCTGACGGTGAGCGATCCACGCTTCGGTTATCTGGCGACGGGCGGGCTCGCTGTCAAGCCGGACATCCTCGTGCTCGATACCTATGTCACGGCGGCGGGAGAGACGATCTACGATGTGGCACGAGCGACTGGCCGGAGCGTCGAGACGTTGCTCTGGGCGAACAATCTCCTCGATCCTGGAGCACCGTTACCGGCTGGGCTGCAGCTTCGGGTTCCACCAGTCGATGGCATGCTGCACGTGGTGCGGGAGGGCGACACGATCGAGGCGATCGCGGCACGCTACGGCGTGCAACCCGACGCGATCACGAGCTACGAGCCCAACGGCGTTCAGCGTGACACTGATCTGGTGCCCAATCGCCTGATCATGGTACCGGGCGGCAAGATGCCCCAACGCGACCGGGTGATCATGTACACCGTCCAGGAGGGGGACACGCTCTGGAAGATCGCCCAGCGCTTCGGTCTCAAGGTGCAGACGATCACGTGGGCGAACTCCTTGCCTGATCCTGAACTGATCTATCCTGGCCAGCAACTGGCCATCTTGCCGACCGATGGGGTCATGGTCAAAGTCAAGGAAGGCGATACCATCGAATCCTTGGCCAAGTACTGGGGAGTCGAGCCGGACGCGATCCGCAACTACCCGATGAACGGGATCGGGCCGAACGGCGTCCTGCGTGTCGGCCAACTCGTGATGATCCCGGGCGGCGAGCCGCCACCGCCACCGCCGCCACCACCGCCTCCCGCCCCACGGGCATCGGCGCCGAGCAACCCACCCGCTCAGCGCCAAGCACCCCGTGGCTCCTTCATCTGGCCGACCACCGGGGTCATAACGCAGTACTTCCATGCCCGTCACAACGGGTGGGACATCGCTAACAACATGTACACACCGATCGTGGCGGCTGACAGTGGAACCGTCATCTTCAGCGGGTGGAACAACTACGGGCTCGGGTATGCCGTTGCGATCGACCACGGAAACGGCTTCGTGACCTGGTACGGGCACATGGCCGAACCACCACCAGTGCGAGTCGGACAGTGGGTCAACCAAGGACAGTACATCGGCCCGATGGGGAGCACCGGCTATTCGACCGGCCCGCATGTCCACTTCATCATCATGTACAACGGCGTCTACCAGGACCCGGCGCTCTACCTGCGATGAGGCCGGTGAGAGGAAGGGCACGACCATGATTCGACCACTCAGCGCACTGTTCGGGTTGTTCAGTCGCGACCTCGGTATCGACCTGGGTACGGCGAACACGCTCGTCTATGTGCGCGGCAAGGGTATCGTCATCTCCGAGCCATCCGTCGTCGCGGTCGATAAGAAGACGCGGCGGGTCTTGGCCGTCGGCGTCGAAGCCAAGGCGATGGTCGGCAAGACACCGGATACGATCGTCGCTGTCCGTCCGCTCAAGGACGGGGTCATTGCCGACTTCGATACTGTGGAGATCATGCTGCACTATTTCATCCGGAAGGTCCACGCCCAGCAACTCCTGACTCCCCATCCGCGGGTCGTCATCGGTATCCCCTCCGGCGTCACCGAAGTGGAAAAGCGCGCTGCCAAGGATGCCGCGCTCAGTGCCGGTGCTCGGGAGGCGTACACGATCGAGGAGCCGATGGCAGCCGCCATCGGCGCCGGTCTTCCCATCAACGAGCCGGTCGGCAGCATGATCGTCGATATCGGCGGTGGGACGACCGAAGTCGCGGTCATCTCACTGGGTGGCATCGTCGTCAATCGCTCGATCCGCGTCGCGGGAGACGAGATCGACGAGGCGATCGTCCAATGGGCACGGCGTGACCACAACCTGATCATCGGTGAGCGGACCGCCGAGAATGCCAAAATCGCCGCGGGCTCCGCCTACCCGCTCGAGGAAGAACGGCGGGTCCTCTTGCGGGGGCGAGACGTGCTCACGGGCCTGCCCAAAGCGGTCGAAGTCAGTTCGGTCGAGATCCGCGAGGCGATCGCTGGGCCGGTCAACCAGATCATCGAGGCAGTCCGCTCCTGCGTCGAAGAGACGCCACCGGAACTACTGGCCGATATCATGGAGCGAGGGATCGTGCTCGCGGGCGGCGGGGCGCTGCTCATGGGCCTGGACAAGCGTCTCCAGGCCGAACTCCGGATCCCGGTGTACCTCGCCGACGACCCGCTGACCTGTGTCGCGCGCGGCACCGGCCGTGTCGCGGAAGCGCTCCACCTCTACCAGCGCGCTCTGCAAGGGACGCAACAACGGCGCGTACCGGCTGCTTCGAGCTCGACGACCTGACACGGCTGAGGCATGCCACTCACGCTCAAGCGCACGACGCTCCTCATCGTGATCCTCCTTCTGACCAGCACGGTGCTCGTGGTGCTCGACCGCCAGCAGCGACTGAGCAGGATCACCGCTCCGCTGACCAGCCTCGTCACGGCCGTCCAGCGCGGCATCGCGCCAGTTCTCGTGTCCCTCCCTGTTCCCGCCACGAGCTCCGAGCGCGAACTCCGCGCGGAAGTCGAGCGCTTGCGCGCGGAGCGAGACGCGCTCCTCGCCGAAGTCGCCCGGCTGCGCCAAGCGCAACAGGAACTCGACCAGTTGCGCGCACAGCTGCGTTTTCAGCAAGAGCATCCTGGCCTCCAGCTCGTCCCGGCACGCATCATCGGATTCGATCCGGAACAGCCACAACGCGTCTTCGTCATCGATCGGGGCAGCGAGGCAGGCATTCGCGTCGGTATGGCTGTGCTCGATCCCAACGTCCTGGTGGGTATCGTGACGCGCGTCGAGCCTGATCGCTCCCAGGTGACCGTGGTGACCGATCCGTCCATCCAGCTCGGCGCAGAGCTCTCGGAATCGGGTGCCGAAGGGATCGTCTATGGCCAGGGCTGGCGCGGAAGCGGCTCGCTGATTCTCCGACACCTTCCTCCGGACACGCCGTATCGAAACGGCGAACTCGTCGTCACGTCGGGACGCACCGCCGGCATTCCGCCTGGTCTGGTCATCGGCGTGGTGATCGGCGGCTCGCGCCAGCTCGCCGATGACGAACTGCGCTTGACCGTCCGACCGCTCGTCGATATCCCATCGCTCCGCACGGTCAGCGTGCTGATGAGCAGCACTACCCAGTAGACTGGACGCATGAACGTTTCGACGCTGCTCGCCATCGCTGCCGGTCGGCTGACGGTCCAGGTGACTCGCCGCCTACGGCTCGGCGGTGGCACGGCTCTTCCGGGCCTGCTCGCACTCCGCATCGCGCCGGACTTCCTGACCACAGCCGGTCGCGCGCTTCCGCAGGGGACGATCCTCATCGCGGGAACTAACGGAAAGACGACGACTGCGCGGCTCCTGGCTGGAACACTCGAATCTGCCGGCCTGACGATCGTGCACAACCGGGCGGGGAGCAACCTGCCACGCGGAGTCGCCTCCACGCTCTTGGAAACGATCGACTGGTCAGGCACGCTCCACCGTGACCTGGGCATCTTCGAGGTCGACGAGTTCGCCCTGCCAGAGATCGCCCAAGCGCTGCGTCCACGCGTGCTCGTCCTGCTCAACCTCTTCCGCGACCAACTCGACCGATACGGTGAACTGGAAACGATCGTCCGCGTCTGGGAACGTACCCTGGACTCGCTTCCGCTGGAGACGCTCCTCGTGGTCGATGCCGATGACCCGATCCTCGCTGCGCTGACCGAGCGGTTCGCAGATCGACGCTGGACGTTCGGGCTCGCTGACCCCAGCGCCGCTTTACCTGCCCTGCCACATGCTGCCGACTGGCGCTCTTGTCCGCGGTGCGGTGCTCCGCTCGCCTATGAGCAGGTTTTTCTCGGCCATCTCGGTGCTTACCGCTGCACGGCTTGTCCCTTCGCTCGTCCCTCACTGACAGTTGCGGGTCGCTCCGTGCGAACGGAGCAAGGGACGCTCGCGGTCGAGACGGTGTACGGCGAGCAGAAACTCGTCCTCCAGAGCCAGCTCACTGGCGTGTACAACGCCTACAACGTACTGGCTGCGGCCACGGCGAGCCTCGCCTTCGGGCTCACGCCCGAGCAGCTCGTCGCTGGGCTGGCGGGCGTGACGGCAGCGTTCGGCCGACAAGAGCGTGTCGAGCTGGCAGGACGGACCGTGACACTACTGCTCGTCAAGAATCCGACCGGCTTCAACGAGGCGATCCGCCTCATCGCCGGTGCTGCCCAGCCGCAGCCGGTCCTCATCCTGATCAACGATCTGGACGCGGACGGGCGAGACGTCTCCTGGCTCTGGGACGTCGATCTCGAACCATTGCGGGCACTCGGCGTACCAGTCAGTACCGGAGGCATCCGCGGCGCGGACATGGCACTCCGGCTCGCCTATGCCGGGATCGCGCCGGCGCACCAGTTCGCTGGCGTCGCCAGCGCACTCGATCGTTGGGTGGAAACCCTGCCACCCGGCAGTTGCGGCTGGGTCCTCGCGACGTACACCGCGCTGCTGGAACTCCGGCGAGAACTCGCCCGGCGCGGGCTGGCCCGCGAGTTCTGGCGCCAGTGAGGGAGCGAACGATGCGCCTGACGATCGGCTGGCTCTACGCACGGTCCATGAACATCTACGGTGATCGCGGGAACATCGTCGCGCTCGTGGAACGCTGCCGTCGGCGTGGCATCGCGGTCGACGTGCTGGAGATCGGTGTCGGCGATCGGCTCGATCCGGGCCGCTGCGATCTTTTCTTCTGGGGCGGAGGTCAGGACCGCGAACAGATCGCCGCCGCGCGCGACCTCGCCGGACCGAAAGGAGAAACGCTGCGGGCGGAGATCGAACGCGGTGTTCCGCTCTTGGCCGTCTGCGGCGGCTACCAACTCCTCGGACACTTCTATCGGCCGCATGCTGGCCCCGAACTCCCAGGTCTCGGTCTCTTCGACGCCTGGACGATCGCCGGGTCGCGGCGCATGATCGGGAACATCGTCGTGGACTCGGACGAGTTCGGCGAACTGGTCGGCTTCGAGAACCACAGCGGGCAAACCTTCCTCGGACCCAGCGCTCGCCCGCTCGGCCGCGTCCGCATCGGTTGGGGAAACAACGGGCGAGACGGAACCGAGGGCTGTCGCTATCGGCACGCGATCGGCACGTATCTCCACGGTCCGCTGCTCCCCAAGAACCCTCGTCTCGCCGATTACCTGATCGCTCGTGCTCTCGAACTACGCGGCTGGTCAGGTGAACTCCCGCCGCTCGACGACACCCTCGCTGCTCGCGCCCATGCGGAGGCCGTTCGCCGCGCCGAAGACCAGCGCCGTCGTTTCGCCTGGCATCGTCTCCTCAGGCTGCGCTGATCCCGCCCTCGCCACTGTCCACCGCGATCCAGAGAACGTCGCAAAGCGTTCGGAACCAGGTCAACCAGTTCTGGGCAACCGCGTCGCCCGCTTCGGCTCGGACGCGTTGTCCCGGAAACTCCCGGAGCAGCAGCTCGTACGCGATGTTCTGGACGCGCCAGGTGTTGATCGGCTCCCGGATATGCGCCGCCACGCGAGCCAGGCCAGCGAGCGTCTCCATGAGGGCCACGTCTTGGGGATTCTCGCGCCACTCGAGCGCCAGCGTCTCCATCGCCTCCTGGACTGCATAGGCCAGCCCCGGGTGATCGAGATCGAGCTGCCAGGTTTCAGCTTCTCGGAACAACTGCTCGAGCCGCTCGATCGGCGGTCGCGGCTCGCCCAGCGTATGCCGGAGATCGGCGTTGACCGTCACCTCGGCGGCCGTCAGGAAAGCGCGCGGGATGGGAATGCCGAGTTCGCTGAGGAACCGCATCAGTGGCTGACTGTCCTCGTACAAGTGCCGATAGAGCTCTTCGGCCTCGGCGAGCGTCGAGGTCAAGATGACGTCGACCAGCTTGCGCTGCTCGTCCTTGAACAAGGACCGGAGCGAATACGCGGCCTGACCGAAGACGCGATCCATTGTCCGCACTGTTTCGGCAAGATCGGCCCGCGTGAACGGCGCACTCAACGCGGCGAGCACCTGCTCGTATCGCTCCGGTGTCCCATCCGGCTCGACACCGCCCACCAAGTTGTGCTCTCCCAAGTGCAGCGCCGCAGTCACGAAAGCACTCTGACGACCGGTCAAGCTCGAGCGCACGCGGACACGAGCGACATAGAGCTGAGCCCGGCCAGCTCGCTGCGCCAGGCCGGCCAGCCGTTTCACTTCGAAGCAGCCGATCGCCGCACGCTCCGGATAATCCTCGAAGAGCGCGCTCAGGGCATAGTGCGCTGCCACGTTGGCCAACTCGACGCGCGCTGGACGCACCAGGCGCTCCCAGACACCGCGACCATTCTGGTACTGCGACACATTGCTGGGAGCTCGGGCCAGCTGCTCGACGAATTCCTGTTCGAGCGAAACCTGAAACAGCTCTTCGGCGATCTGAATCGCGCGCGCTGCCGACTGCAAGGCTTGGACCGTCTCCAGCCCGGAGAGCTCGTCGAAAAACCAGGCATCGCTGCTGTACATGCGGAGCGCATGCCGTTGGAG
>DAOTYK010000051.1:0-6803 GCA_034434855.1 Thermomicrobium sp. | reverse complement strand
CAGTTCTGCCCGGACTTCGAGTTCGGTGCTGCCGAACAGCGTGTCGTGGATACTCCCATCGATAGCCGGCGACTCGGTTGGCGGCGTGCGGAGGGTGGTCGGGTGACTCCACGGCAACTGGAGTATCTGCGCGATATGGCGCGCCGGCTCGGTATGAGCGAGGAAGAGTTGGAAGCGCGGGCGCAGGAGCAGTTCGGAACGAGCTTGGCTGATCTGGGGCGGCAGGAAGCGTCAGCCTTGATCGAGAGCCTGCGGCAACGCCGGAGTGTGCACGAGGCAGCCTGAAGAGGGCTTGCTACTGACTGCGATCCATGTTTCGTTTCCCCCTGGGATCGATCCGTGTCTCAGGGGGAACGTTCGTTTTGTGAGGGGAAGCGATGAAGGATTTGGAGCAACTGAGGGCTCGCCTCCCGGTCTTGCGTGACGTGATCTATCTCAATACCGGAACGATGGGTGTGATGGCGGAGCCGGTGCTCGAACGATACGTCGAGGCGCTGCAGCGTGTCGAGCGGTTCGGTCACGCTCGGTGGGACGAGATGTGGTCAGCGGCCGCGGCTGCCCGACAGCGAGTAGCTGAACTCGTGGGTGCTGGCTTGGAGGAGATCGCCTTCACTGGCAACAACACGGATGGGTTGGCTCTCGTCCTCGCGAGCCTAGGTTGGTCAGCGGGCGATCGAATATTGATTAGTGATCAGGAACATCCAGCCTTGCTGCTCCCTCTCAGCGCGGTGAGCCGCCGACACGGGGTTACCGTACATCAGTTCACCGTCTGCAGCACACCAGAAGAAACGATTGGCTCCTTCGCTGAGCGTTTGGAGGAACTGCGCCCCCGACTCGTTGCCTTCAGCCATGTCTCCTGTGAAACCGGTGTGCGTCTACCGGTCGAACGACTGGTGCCGATGGCGCGCGAGTATGGGTCGCTCGTGTTGCTCGATCTCGCGCAATCGGTCGGCCAATGCCGAGTGGATCTCCGGGGACTCGGGGTCGATTTCGCGGCGGGCAATGGGCACAAGTGGCTCCACGGCCCGAAAGGAACCGGCTTCCTTTTCGTGCGACGGGATCTGCTGGATCTGCTCGAACCCCCCTTAGTCGGGGATGGGGCGGTCGAACCAGCTTTCGAGCGAACGACCGCCTGGTTGAAGGAGTGGCGCTTCCGGTCGGATGCTCGGCGCTTCGAGTTCGGGACGAGAAACCCAGCTCCTTGGATCGGGCTCACGGCGGCGATCGACTATCTGGAGGCGATCGGCTGGGGCGCGATCGAGCGCCATCAACGCATGCTGGTCCGCTGGTTGCACGAGCGGATTTCCGCGATCCCCGGTGTTCGCTGGTACTCGGCGCTCGATCCGGCGTGTGGGAGCGGGATGGTGACGCTCGGGATGAGCGAGTGGGACGGTGAAAGGCTCAGCCGTGTCCTCTGGGAGCACTTCCAGATCGTCCAGCGACGTGTGCTGGTACCGAATGGCGTCCGCGTCTCCTGTGCCTACTTCACCTCGTTCGAGGATCTCGAAAAGTTGGCGAGCGCACTCGAGCAGCTCGCCGTTGGAAGTGCGGGGGTCAGAGGATGAGCATCGCGTCGCCGAAGCTGTAGAAGCGATAGCGTTGCCGGACGGCTTCTCGATACGCCTCCAGAATCAGTTCGCGACCGGCGAAGCTCGCAACGAGCAGGATGAGGGTGCTGCGGGGCAAGTGAAAATTGGTGATCAGCGCGTCGACCACGCGCCAGTGGTAACCAGGATAGATGTAGAGGTCAGTCCAACCGCTGATGGGACCCTCGGTGTCGCCTGCCAGAGCATCGGCGATCGATTCGAGAGTGCGGGCAGCTGTCGTGCCCACGGCAACGATCCGGTGGTGAGCAGCACGAGTTTCTCGAATCAGCGAGACCGTCTCCGCTGGCACCGAGTACCACTCCGCATGCATCTTGTGCAAGCGGACGTCGGTAACCTCGATCGGCTTGAAGGTACCGATTCCGACGTGAAGGGTAAGCGGCGCGATGCGGATTCCTCGTTGGCGCAGCTCGTCCAGCAGTCGTTCCGTGAAATGAAGCCCAGCAGTCGGTGCCGCAACCGAGCCGGGATGCGTCGCATAGACCGTTTGGTAGCGCTCCGGGTTGGATAGCGGACGGTGAATATACGGTGGGAGCGGCACGTGCCCGAAGGCGTCCAAGCGTTCGGCGATGCAAGGATCCAGCTCGACGATGACCTGGCCGCCCGAGCGGCGCTCGCGGATACGCAGGGGTGCTGGCTGAACGAACTGTGGATCGCGGGGGTGGATCGTGATCGTCTCTCCTGGGCGCAGTTTCCGGGCTGGGCGGGCGAGCGCGAGCCAGACGGTGGTTCCTTCGAGCGGTTGGACCAAGAGGATCTCGACTTTCCCGCCGGTCAGGCGATGACCAAGGAGGCGGGCTGGGAGTACCCGCGAGTCGTTCACGATCAAGAGGTCTCCCGGATCGAGGAGAGAGGGAAGTTCACGAAAGATGCGATGCTCGATCGAGCGCGTGGCTCGGCGAACGACCATCAGGCGGGCAGCATCGCGAGGCTCGATCGGCTCTTGTGCGATCAGTTCCTCGGGAAGCTCGTAATCGTACTCATGAAGAGAGAGTGCCGATTCCTCAGGCATCGCTGGATCTTTCCGACGCGGCATGCTCGAATGGTATTTCGAGCTGCAACCGGTTCTCTGGATAGGTGAGTCCGAGATGCTCGTAGGCCCGACGGGTGGCGATCCGTCCTCGCGGTGTGCGCTGAAGGAACCCGAGCTGAAGGAGATACGGCTCGTAGACGCTTTCGATCGTATCCGGTTCCTCACTGGTCGCAGCGGCTAATGTCTGGATGCCGACCGGACCACCGTCGAATTTCTCAACCAGGGTCCGGAGGATGAGCCGATCGACTTCATCGAGGCCGAGTTCGTCGACGGCGAGCCGATCGAGGGCCAGGCGAGCGAGTTCGCGAGTGATCGTGCCATCACCGATGACCTGGGCATAGTCGCGCACACGCTTGAGGAGTCGAATCGCGATACGGGGTGTACCGCGACCTCGTCGGGCGATCTCCTCCGCGCCATCGGAGGTGATAGGCACCTGGAGGATGCGGGCGGCACGCTCGACGATGGCACGCAGTGCTGCGGTATCGTAAAAGTCCAGTCGATAGGTTGCCCCAAAGCGATCACGCAGCGGAGAAGTGAGCAGTGCGAGTCGCGTGGTCGCCCCCACCAACGTAAAGCGCGGGAGCGCAATGCGCACACTCCGTGCTGCTGGTCCTTTACCGATGACCAGATCGACCGCAAAGTCTTCCATCGCCGGGTATAGGATTTCTTCGACCAGCCGGTTGAGGCGATGGATTTCGTCGATGAAAAGGACGTCTCCGGGACGAAGATTGGTCAGAATCGAAACGAGATCGCCCGGACGCTCGATGGCTGGGCCGCTGGTAATACGAAGGTTAACCCCCATCTCTGCGGCGATGATCCCGGCGAGCGTCGTTTTGCCGAGCCCTGGGGGACCATAAAAGAGGAGATGATCGAGTGGCTCACCACGCTCTTGGGCGGCTCTGATGGCGATGGCGAGGCTTTCCTTGACGCGATCCTGCCCGATGTACTCGGTGAGGCGACGCGGGCGCAAGGTCTCCTCGAGATACTGTTCGCTCGTGGTCGGTTGTGGTGCGACGATGCGTGGCTCGTTCATCGCTCATCCCTACACGTATGAGGATACCAGAGAAGAACAGGAGTTCGTCTCAGGTGTCAGGTTTCTCTGGCAGCTCCGCTTCCTCGACGAGAAGGATGGGGATGCCATCTTCGATGGGATAGCGGCGCTGACAGGTGCGACAGATCAAACGGTCCTTCGCGAGAACGAGTTCGCCGTGACAGGCTGGGCAGGCGAGGATCTCGAGCAGTTCCGGGTCGATGATCGGTTGCGTCTCGTCGGCCATGTGCTCTGCTCCGTTCGTCTCGCTGACGTGCATCTTACCAGGCTGCTGGCACAAGAAGCTGGTGGAACGCGGCACGGGCATGAAAGGGTTTTCTTGGAACCATCGTACGACGCAGCGCCGGCGGACGTGCGGTAGAAGCTCTTCTCCGGTACTGCCGCCGCCGGTTCTTGGGGTCGGTCACGCGGGTATGGTTGGGCAGGGCCGAGGCTGATGAAGCGGGGCAGGATCGGCAGCTGGTGAGACAGTCCTGCTGGCGGTAGGTGGACGACTCTTGGCCGTTGCGGGCTCGGCTGCGGTGACCGGCAAAGCTCCGGTCGAGACAGATCAGGAGCGGACCAGAAAGCGAGTATATCCTCCGGTGGTTCGCGCGAGACGGCTTCCCGTTCGAGAAGAGAGGGGGAGATCGGAGACCCGACGCGAAACTACTGGGCTGGTCGATGAGCATGCCTCTTAGGAAAGAACAAACGCTCCAGTACGAGACCGGAGCGTTGGGGGTGCCTCACGGGGCTCGAACCCGTAACCACTGGATCCACAGTCCAGCGCTCTGCCAATTGAGCTAGAGGCACCACATGAGAAAAAGGCGAGCAATGCCGAGCGAGTAAGCCGAGTTCTGTTCTAGGCGGTCATCTCTCTCGTCCGTGTCTTGTACGGACGGTCGCTTCGTCACCTCCGCGACTGCTCTCATCCTCGGGCCTCGGCGAGCAACCTGCTAGCGGCCCGATCGGAGATTGCTGCAGGGAGGATTGCCCTTTTCACCCCGGGGCGAGCCCGGTCGTCGTCTCTGTTGCTCTCACGCTGGATCATCCAGCGTGCCGATCTGGACTGTCAGCGGCGCCGGTCTCCGCTGCCCTGGGTTGACCCCAGGCACCCCGCTCTGCGCAGCTCGGACTTTCCTCTGGTGCTCACCGCACCAGCGACCGCCCTGCCCGGCATCGCTCACGGGAACGCACGCGTTCCCGGACCGGCGGTGCCGAAGGGGAGATTTGAACTCCCACGGGGTTACCCCCACTACGCCCTGAACGTAGCGCGTCTGCCAGTTCCGCCACTTCGGCCCGTCGAGCGGTTGCCCGCCCGCAGCTGTTAGTATAGCAGCAGGCGGGTCGCGCTCGCAAGTGTTTCCGGCTAGGTCGGCGAGTGCCTAAAACCTTTTCCGTGTGCCTGCCGCTCGTGTCCTCGGCCGAAGGCTTGGTGCGACGGCCATCTCGGGATTGCCTCCTCTTCAGTTGGTGGGCAGGCCATGTCGTGTCTGATTTCAAGGTTCCCCAGTTCGGCAGGGTAGAGGAGCGTCGAGCACCGAGCGGCCCATTCACCGGGTCGGGTACTCGAAGGGGGAACTCGAGAACTCGTGGTTTCGCTCGAGCGCGGTCTCGCCGAGCAGCGAGAGAGGAGTCGATGGTCTTGTGCTCAACGAGGCAATCACCTCGTCGTGGGCCGGTCACTCGCTCAGATGTCCTTGCTCCTCGTAATAGTCGATCCGACGCGCTGCGACGATGGCCTGGATCTCTTGCATGCTCATCCCAAAGCGGTGCAGGGTGTGACGAACCATTTCCAGGCCAGCCTCGAAACTGGGATGCACGACTTCGGTGGCTCCAGCTTCGACCAACCGGGCGACGAAGGCTCGCCGGTCGGCCCGTGCGATGATGTCGAGGGTGGGGTTGAGTGTCCGGGCGAGGCGCACAGCAGCTTCGGCGGCAAAGGCATCGGGGACAGCGACGACGAAGACGCGCGCGCTCGTTATGTGCGCTGCCAAGAGGACCTGCTCGTTCGCGACGTCACCATAGATCGCCTGGATCCCCAGGCGACGCAAGTCGCGCACCAGGACGGGATCGCGATCGATCACAACGAAGCGAAAGCGCCGGCGTTGGAGCACTCGCCCCACCTCGCGACCAGAGCGGCCGTAACCGGCGATCACGACGTGGCCGCGCAGGGGCGGACTCGGAAATTCAGCGGAATCGATCTCCTGGAGCGCTGTCGGGCGACCGACCAAGCGGAGCGGCGGCTCGAGCAGCCAACGGGCTCGCTCCGTTAGCGTCAAGAGAAGCGTATTGAGCAGGAGCGACGCGATCGCAGCACCGATCATCGCATTGTAGAGAGTGTGGTCCAGAATACCGACCTGCAACCCGAGCAGACCGAGCACGAACGAGAATTCGCCGATCTGCGCGAGAAAGGCTCCCGAGCGGATGGCGACGGTCGGTGAGTAACCCAAGAACGCGACCACGGCCGCGGCAAGGAACCCCTTGATCACGGTTACGACGATCAAGATGGCGAGCGCGATCGGCCAGGACTGGAGGAGAGCAAAAGGGTCTGCGAGAAGGCCGAGTGCGGCGAAGAACATGACCCCGAAGACATCACGAAGCGGCAGAATGCCACCGAGAACTTGATAGGAAAATTCGGATTCGGAGACGACGATGCCGGCCAGAAAAGCGCCGAGAGCGAACGAGAGGCCGGCCCATTCGCTCCCCACTGCCGTGCCGATGGCTAGCAGGACGACCGCTAGGAGGAAAAGTTCCCGACTGCCGACTCGTGCGATCTGAAACAGTAACCAGGGGACGATGCGTACGCCGAGGACCGCGATCGTCAGCAGCGCGACGACGGCGAGCGTGATCGATTTGCCGAGACTGAGGACGACGTTCACTGTATCGGAACCGACGAGCGCGGGAATGATCGCGACCAACGGCACCACGGCGATATCTTGGGCGAGCAGAATCGATGCGGTCGGGCGTGCGGCTGGTTGGTTCAACGTTCCACGTAGTTCCATCAGCGTGAAACCGATCACTGAACTGGAGATCGCTGAAAGTTCAGCGAGCACGAACGCTTGTGCGGTGGTGAGGCCCAGTGCGCGAAAGATGAGGAATGCAGCGATCAACGTGAGGCCGATCTGCAGTAGTC
>DAOTYK010000050.1:0-1608 GCA_034434855.1 Thermomicrobium sp. | reverse complement strand
CCTCGGTCCGATGTGGACAGCGCCCGGTCGACCGTCGTCGCACTGCGAGACCGGTGAGCGGCACGCGCGGTCTGCTGGGTGCGGCGGTCGATCGCATCCCGGACGGTCGCCGCCCTCAGCTGGTCGACGGTACAGTCGGGTCCGATGACGAGCGACACGGGCTCGAAGACGACCTGCCACGCGCAGGGGCGGTCGCTGGGGAGATGGCTACCGGGCCTCGTGATCAGCCGCGTGCCAGGCCGGGCGGCGGCCGAGTCGACCGCGACCGTGCGGTCGAGGATCCTGCGGACGGGGGAGACCGGAACCCGCTGGTCAGGTTCGATCCGCTCGCTGGTGGCCGACGACGCGGAGTACCGCGTCGCTATCCGGTCTCGGTACCGTTGGGGCTCGGCCGTGTCCGAGAGTACCCGCGCCGAGTTCGTGCGGCGAGCTGGCGGCGTGATGATGATCAGCTGCGTGTCACCGGCGAAAGCGGTGGACACGGACGACCATGCTCGCGCGACGGTCCAGTTGCCCTCGATAGGGACGTTCATGCTGGTTTTTCCTTCCTGTCGTCGCCTCGAGCGGTGCTGCGTCGGAGACACACGCACACCCTTCGTGTGCTCTGGGGTGCTCGGCACTGGGCGAACGTCTCGAACGGGTCGCACCGGCATCCCGAGTCGGGAGGTCACCAACGCAGATGCGACGTCTTGGAGAAGATCCGGGACAGTGCGAGAGCTCTGCGGTCGAAAAGGGAGAAAGCTCTCGCTCGTGGACTCTCTGGTGAAGCTCGACGAGATCCGGCCACGGACACATTGGCGAGAGAGCACACGCCCGAGGAGTTCGTCGGAGGAAAGAGGAGACAGGGCGAACACGAAGCGACTGGCATGGTGCCCGGTCAGCGTGCGGGGCACTCGTCGCCTGCTCGGTGAGGGCGTGCGGGCTCCCGTGGAGAGACGACCGGTGGCGATCGGCTCGGGCAGGCCACGCACAGGCGTCTGGGCTCGGTCGCCGAGTCGTTCTCGCTGAGCTGTGAGGCACGGATCGGGTGATCGACGCCGGTGCTGGCAGCGGCTCCCTCTCTGTGCTGCGACCAGTGGGTGGTGCGAGCGGCGGCGTGACCGCTGCGGGGGGAGCCGGGTCGCGACGACCGTCGTGAAGGTGGGACGCGGGAACGGGTTGCCAGCACCCGCGGGGGATCCGCGTGGTTGCGCCGTCGGTCGCAGCCGCCGACGGCTGGCCACGACGGAGAACGACGTTGCAATCCCCCGAAGAGGATTGGTGTCGCTGCGACTGGAGTACATCCGGCGCTCGTTCGAGGCCGAGCGGGTGTACGTGTTGCAATCCCCCGAAGGGGATTGGTGTCGCTGCGACGAATTAGAGTTTGGTGATCAGCTCCGGCCGAAAGATCTTTCGTTGCAATCCCCCGATGGGGATTGGTGTCGCTGCGACGGTCATGTCTCTGGTGGAGCGAGTAGGGTGATGTGATATGGCCAGGTTGCAATCCCCCGAAGGGGATTGGTGTCGCTGCGACTCACGCAGGACGGCAACGGCTGGCCCGTCCTCCGGCAGTGGTACGTTGCAATCCCCCGAAGGGGATTGGTGTCGCTGCGACTCTATTCGATACCG
>DAOTYK010000049.1:0-2323 GCA_034434855.1 Thermomicrobium sp. | reverse complement strand
CGCCTGCACCGAGGGGAGTTCGCTGGCCCGTCGCATCGGACTCGAGAATCCCTCGCGGATGCCGTCGACCTCGTCGCGCCAGTCGAGGTGCGCGTCGATCTGGACGATGCAGAGCCCTGTATGCTCGGCGTAGGCTTGCAGGACTGGAACAGTCACCGCATGGTCACCGCCGAGCACGATGGGTACGGTGCCGGCACGGAGCAGTGCGCGGACGACTGTAGTGATCCGCGCCAGATTGCCGGTGTGGTCCCCGGGAACGAGCCGGACATCGCCCGCATCAGCGAGCTGGACTTCTCGCCCCGCGAAGAGATCCCCACCGAAGTCGACGTCCACGTTCCGGTAATACGGCTGGAAGGCACGCGAAGCAGCGCGGAGCGCGGCTGGTGCCGCCGCTGAGGGAAGTTCAGGCCCCAGCCCTCGGTAAGGTCGTCCGTAGGGAACACCGAGAAACACCACATGAGGGGGACGAGGCAACTCGTCGAGGCGGGGAAGTCCGAGAAAAGTCGATGGCGCCGGTTCGGTCGTCGACGGATGATCGCTCGTGTCCGCGCCGTGCATCGTGCTCCACACGACTGTGTCCTGCCACGTTTCACTTCTCGATGATTGTGAAAGGCAACGAGTGGTTCGTCAAGGGGAGAGGCCGGACTCCCTCAGCTTTGCGACGCGAGCGGGGCGGACGAAATGGACGACCGTACTGCTCGGTCGGTTCGGTGTCTGGCGCCGACGAGCAGTCGATGAGGAAACGCGCGACTCCACGAGTGAATCTCGGTTTCTCCCGTAACCTGGTGTGGTAGGCTCGTGGGCTCGTGCGGTTCTCCAGTAGGATGGCGTTCGGGTTCACGCTGAGATCCGAAAGGTGGCCGAGGTTCGCGCGGGCGTGACACGCACGAGATGTTGGATGGCTCGGATACATGCTGCCGTCACGAAGGGGGCATGCTGCGACCAACTGATGCAGAGCGGGATGAGTGCAAGACCATCGCAGGCAGTCGGCCTGTTGGCCGGCGATCTTTCGGTGCGGGCTGGGTGCTGCTCATCACCAGGAGAAGCGATCAGGCATGGCGAAGCGGAGACGATCGGTAATGGGGGGCGGAGCGATGGACGAGCAGAGGAAAGCTGAGCGATTGGTGCGCGAGGCGACACGCTTTTCAGCGGAGCGACCGCACTGGGTTCGGCCGAGTTACGACGGGTTCGGTCTCGTCAATTTGCCGTGGTCGATCCTGGCCAGCCTGGGGAGCGAGCCGGAGGGACAGCCGGTTTCGGCAGCGATCTGGCCGAGTCAGTTGGCCGAGGGGATCGAGGCTGTTCTGCTCGTGATCATCGATGGACTGGGTTACGAACGGCTGCAACGCGCGCTGGCGGGGGGAGAAACGCCCGGGCTGGCCAGGTTGGCGCGTGAGGGCATCCTCTTCCCGCTCACTTCGGTTTTCCCCTCGACGACCGTCGCGGCGTTGACGGCGCTGGCGACCGGTTTCCCGCCGAGTCAGCATGGCTTGCTCGGCTTCACGGTCTTTCTGCGCGAGTTCGGCATGCTCTCCAATCTCCTGCTCTGGTCGCCGCTGGGGCGATTTCCCAGTTACGCGAGCCTGGGGCTGGAACCACGCTCGTTCCTGCCCGTTCCCACGATCGCCGAGCGAGCAGCGCGAGCTGGTATCCACGCGACGGTGGTGAGTCCGGAGGCGTTTCGCGAGACGCCACTCACCAAGATGCAGGCGGCTGGCGCCGAATTCCGCGGGTATCGGACACCGGGCGAGTTCGTGGCGCAGGTTCACGCAGCGCTCGCCCAGCCGAGTCGCCAGCTCGTGACGGCTTATTGGGACACACTGGACGCGTTGGGTCACTTCGCGGGGCCAGAATCAGCGGCCTGGCGCATCGAGTTCCGGCAGCTCGATCGCTTGCTGACCGAAGAACTCCTGGCTCGGCTCCCGCGGCGCAACCTGCTCGTCGTCATCACCGCCGATCACGGGATGGTTCCCTTGGATCCAGCGCGGCAACGACCGTTGACTGATCCCGCACTGCTGGCCGAACTGCGGGTCCCGCCGGCTGGCGAGCGTCGCGCCGTCTATCTGCACCCGGTGGCTGGCGCGGAAGACTCCGTGCGGGCGCGCCTGACAGCGCTGGTGGGCGAGGACGGCTGGGTATCGAGCCGGGACGAGCTCTTCGCGCGGGGACTCTTCGGTCCCCCGCCGTACCATCCGGAAGCGCTGCATCGGGTGGGCGAACTCGTCCTGATCGCGGTTGCCGGAGCGGGTTTCCCGTGGGATCCACCCGGGGCGTCGGGCCGAGTCTTTCTCGGGGCACATGCCGGACTCGAAGCGGCCGAGCA
>DAOTYK010000048.1:0-2897 GCA_034434855.1 Thermomicrobium sp. | reverse complement strand
ATCGCCCTCTCACGATCGACCACGTGCGCTACAGGAGCGAGACGGGACCAGAATCGAGACGCGTCGCGATACCGTGCTCAGCACCACAAGACTGTCGGACACGCCGTCGGTACCGCTCGACTTCACGTTGCCGCTGCTCTGCCGACCATCCGAGTTCCTGCGCCATCAGCTCACTGACCTGCTCGGCGACGCGCAGCCCATGATCCCAGTCCAAGAACAGCATGAACGTGCGGCGCTCGAGCACGTCATCGAGATGGCAGGCTTGCTCGTACCGACAGGCATGAACGACTTCAGCCCACAAATACGGTAGGCCGTTCACCATGGGTCGAGCGAGTCGGTGGTCTCCTGTCGCGATGTCGAGTACGGCGTGCGCTGCCGCGCCATAACCGCGCAGCAACCATGGGACATACGCGTCCAGCCCCATCTCCCGTGCACGCACGGTCACCGTTTCGACGACCTGCTTCCAGTCCCGGCGGCGAGCCAGAGGAAGCTGGGCAGTCATATGCCGGATCGGTCGCCCCAACCGACGCTCCACCGCATCGACCGTTTCCTCAGCCATGGCTCGGAAAGTGGTGAGCTTCCCTCCCAAGATCGAGATCAGCCCATTGGCGTGCTCGATGAGCTCGTGCGATCGGGACAATCGCGCCGTCGTTTCCACGAGTCCCCGCCGGATCAGGGGACGGTAGCCCGCATACGCGCTGATGACATCAGCGCGCGTCAAAGTGGTTTCGAGATAGCGATTGGCATGGTCGAGCAAATAGTCGATATCCGCGTCCGTTGCCACAGGAGACTCCAGCGGCCCGGATCCGGTATCGGTCGTCCCCAGAATCGCCACATCACCATACGGTTGATACGGTACGATGAACAGGAGACGCCCATCGTCGGTCTCCGGGAGCACGACCGCGGCATCTTTCAGACCGACCCGCTCGAGCGGGAGAATCAGATGGACTCCTTTACTCGGGACGATGTGCACGGCCGGTGGCTCACCGGTCAGGCGCTCCGATTCCTCGCCCCAGATCCCGGTCGCATTCACGAACACCTTCGCACGCACCGCGAGATCTTCGTTGGCCAACTCGTCACGCACCCACGCTGCCACCAATCGCCCACCTACTTTCTCGAAGCCGACCACGCGCGCGTAGTTGGCCACAACCGCACCCCGCTCGACCGCTGATGCCAAGACATCGAGGACGAGTCGAGCGTCCTCGGTGCGCGCGTCGCAGTATGTGTACGCTGCGACGAGATCCTGCCTACGGAGAGACGTTGCCCACTGAGTGATTTGGGCACGGGGGACACTCCGATGTCGTCCGATATTGAGACGTCCAGCGAAGAGGTCGTAAGCCGCGAGGCCAGCGCGGACGAGCGAGGCCTGCAAAACCGCCTGTCGTGGTAGCCAGGAAATCCCGAGCGGCCGACGATTGAAGCGGTACAGGGGGAGGAGAAACGGCAATGGTTCGACGAGGAGTGGAGCGTTCGCGAGAAGTCGTCCCCGTTCGATCAGTGCCTCGCGAACCAACCCGATCTCGAACTGGGGCAGGTAGCGGATCCCTCCATGAATCAGCTTCGTTGACCAGCGGCTCGTCCCCCCAGCGAAATCACGCCCCTCGACGAGTGCAACCCGTAATCCCCTCGCGGCCGCATCGAACGCGACACCAGCTCCAGTGATCCCGCCTCCGATGACCAGGACATCGAACTCCTGCTCACCGAGCAGAGCGATCGACTCTGCACGACGCAAAAGCACGGTAGCCTCGCCTTTTGCTTCTTCTCTTGCGCTTTTCCAAACTATCCTACCAGAACTGCCCTACCGGGTTGTCCGATGCCGTGAAGGTCTCGTTGAAACGATAACTGTCCACGTTGGCGAGCGGTCGATGAGGACTCACCGGGATGCGCCCGAGTCAACGTGCTGACCCTGTTTTACTCACCGGCCTCCTGGCCAGTGCTGCTCATCAGCCAACGTTCCGCATCCCTGGGCATCCTGCAGTTTCTCTCATGCTCGGTTATCCTTCCCCAGTAGAGAACGTCGCCGCACGATGTGCACCGCAGGCACGATCGAAAGGGCAGGCAACGATGCTGAGCCTGACGCCCCCCATCGAGGCCAGCGATGCCGCGATCGTCGCGGAGGCAGTTTCCCGCATCTTCGGTCCACTGCGCGCGATCGACCGTTTGACAGTCGTGATTCCCCGCGGAGTGATCTATGGCCTGCTCGGGCCGAGTGGATCCGGCAAGACGACGTTTCTCCGCATGGTAGTCGGTGCGCTGCGCCCCAGTGAGGGGCGTCTGCTCGTTTTTAGCACACCGATGCCCGATCGGACGATCGCTGCACGGATCGGCTACATGCCACAGTCACCGGCCCTCTATCCCGATCTGAGCCTGCGCGAAAATCTCGCTTTCTTCGGCGCGGTCTATCGCGTACCACGCCAACGCCTCCAGCAGCGGATCGACGAGCTCGCCACCGACCTCGACCTGCTCGCCTGGCTCGATCATCCTCTCTACCGCTTCTCGACCGGCATGCTGCAGCGCGCTTCCTTGGCTATCGCCCTCCTCCACGAGCCCGATCTCCTCGTTCTGGACGAGCCGACTATCGGACTCGACCCACTCTTGCGACGCGTGCTCTGGCAGCGCTTCCGCGCCTTAGCCTCCGCCGGCACAACGCTGCTCATTTCGACCCACAGCATGGACGAGGCGGAACGTTGTGATCTCCTCGGCTTCCTGCGCAATGGCCGCCTGCTGGCGAGCGACGCGCCAGCTGCCCTGCGCGCAGCGACCGGTCAGGAGTCACTCGAAGACGCCTTCCTCGTTCTGGCCGGCCAGCCGCTCCTTCCCGTGGAGCCAGCGCGATGAGCTGGCAGCGCGTCTTGGCCATCTCGCTCCGCATCATCCGGCAGATCCGACGCGATCGC
>DAOTYK010000047.1:0-15087 GCA_034434855.1 Thermomicrobium sp. | reverse complement strand
GGGGTCTCGCTGGCCGTCGCTCGTGCCGCTGCTGCGGCGATGGGACTCCCACTCTACCGCTACCTCGGAGGGCCGAACGCTCATCTTCTCCCGACGCCCATGCTGAACATCTTGAACGGTGGCAAGCATGCCGCTGGCTCCGGCGTCGACATGCAGGAATTCATGGTCGTCCCGGTCGGGGCACCTTCCTTCACCGAGGCTATCCGTTGGGCGAGTGAGATCTACCAGGCTCTTCGTATGGTGCTCGCCGAGCGCGGTGCGGCGACCACGATCGGTGACGAGGGCGGTTACGCTCCGCGTTTGCCGGGAAACCAGGATGCGATCGAGGTGATTCTCCGGGCGATCGATCGCGCTGGCTACCGAATCGGTGAGCAGGTGGTGCTGGCGCTGGATCCGGCGATGACCGAACTCTATCGGGATGGAACCTACCGATTGCCAGGCGAGGGGCGCACGCTCTCGCCGGACGAGCTCATCGACTTCTGGGCGGAGTGGGTCGAGCGGTATCCGATCGTTTCGATCGAGGACGGACTCGCGGAGGATGACTGGGATCATTGGCAGCGGCTGACGGCCCGGCTCGGTCATCGCGTGCAACTCGTCGGGGATGACCTGTTCGTCACTAACCCGCAGCGGATTCGCCAGGGTATCCTGTTCAGTGTCGCCAACGCGGTGTTGGTCAAGCCGAACCAGATCGGGACGTTGACGGAAACGCTCGAGGCGATCCATCTCGCTCAAACGCATGGGTACGCGACCGTGATCTCCCACCGGAGCGGTGAGACCGCCGACGCCTTCATCGCTGATCTCGCGGTAGCGGTGAACGCCGGTTTGATCAAGACAGGTGCCCCAGCGCGCATGGATCGGGTCGAGAAGTACAACCAACTGCTGCGCATCGAGGAGGAACTCGGGTCTGCTGGCACCTATGCTGGCTGGAGCGGATTTCCGGCAGGCCTGCGTCGCTTAGGCTGAGCGATATCTTCTCTCGCTGCATGCAATAGGATGATGATTGTGCGGTCACGCCGGGAAGACAGCCCTGCACGTCTTGCGAGAGTGGTGTGTGACCGCAGAGGTCGACACGGTTGATGACGACTCGCGCGCTCGGTTCGGCTCCAGGGGATTGCTGACGCGAATCGAGCCCGCTCCGATCAGCTGCCGACGGTTGGTGCGACGATCAAACTCCGACCGGTCATTTCCTCCGGTTGCGGAAGTCCCATGACTTCGAGGATGGTCGGCGCAACATCGGCCAAGCGCCCCCCGGCCCGTAGGGTCACCGAGCGAAATGGCGATCGTTCCGGTGCGACGAGAATGAACGGTACCGGATTCTTCGTATGGGCGGTCCAAACCTCGTTGGTTCCAGGAACCAGCATCTCGTCCGCATTTCCGTGGTCGGCAGTGACGATGAGATAGCCGTTGACCGAACGCACCGCCTGCTCGATCCGTCCAAGACAACGGTCGACACATTCCACTGCAGCGACGGCTGCCGCGAAGACACCCGTGTGTCCGACCATATCGGGATTGGCGTAGTTAACGAGGACGAAGGCGTAGCGTTGCGAGTCGATCGCCTGGACCGCAGCATCGGTCACCTCGGGAGCGCTCATTTCAGGCTTGAGGTCGTAGGTGGGTACTTTGGGTGAGGGGACGAGGAGCCGATCCTCGCCGGGGAACGGTTCTTCGCGGCCACCATTGAAGAAATAGGTAACATGCGCATATTTTTCCGTCTCGGCAGTGTGAAACTGCCGGAGTCCGGCATCGGACAATACTCGAGCGAGTGGAACGCGCACGATATCAGGGGTGAAGGCGACGAGCACAGGAAAGTGCGGTTCGTACTCGGCCATCGTCACGATGAGGAGATCACGAGGCCAACGACAGCGTGGGAAAGCAGTAAAGGCCGCATCAGCGAGCGCTTGCGTGAGCTGCCGGGCGCGGTCAGCGCGAAAATTGAAAAAGATCACCGCATCCCCGTCCTCGATCGTTGCGAGGGGCTTTCTGTCTGCATCGACGATGACCGTTGGGACGATGAACTCGTCGGTTATGCCCTGTGCGTAGCTTCGCTCGATCGCTTCGAGGGGCGAGTGCGCGGTCGGTCCGAGTCCACAGACGATGGCGTCGTAGGCCAGCTTGGTCCGCTCCCAGCGTTTGTCTCGGTCCATCGCGTAATAGCGACCACTCACGGTAGCGACGAAACCGGTACGGAGGCGATCCAGCGCGGCCAAGAGCTCGCGTAGGTGTTCGATACCGCTCGTCGGAGCGGTATCCCGGCCGTCGGTAAAGGCATGGACGGCGATGCGGGAAATCCCAGCACGAGCAGCGAGTTCCAACAGGGCCAGAAGGTGCCGTTGATGGCTGTGCACGCCTCCATCACCGATCAGGCCCATGAGATGGAGCGTGCGTCCTGGCTGGCGCGCGCGGTCGAGAGCTCGCTGGAATGCGTGATTCTCGAAGAACGAACCGTCCTCGATCGCAAGATCGATACGCGTGATGAGTTGGTAGACGATTCGCCCGGCACCCAGATTGAGGTGCCCGACCTCGGAGTTTCCCATCTGGTCATCGGGCAGGCCAACGTCACGACCCCAGCAGCGGAGTGTCGTCATCGGGTAGGTTGCTTGGAGACGATCCATGACCGGCGTGTGGGCAGCCCGGATCGCATTGCCAGGATAGTCCGGGCCGAGCGCCCAGCCGTCCAGAACGACGAGACAAACCATCGGTGGTTGATTCACGCGAGCCCCCTCCCCGATCGATGGGTGCCATCACCCTCGCGCTGATGGTAGACATCACTGGCATTCCTGACAAATGGCGTCGCGACACGCTCGCGGTACAATGCGGGTTGTAGTCGAGGGACTGACGGGAGAGGAGTCGAGAAGGCGATGCGCAGCGAGCGGATCACGCACGGGATCGATCGAGCACCGGCCCGCGCCATGCTGCGAGCAGTCGGCTTTCGCGACGAGGACTTCAACAAGCCGATCGTCGCGATCGCCAATACGTGGACCGATGCAATGCCGTGTAACTACCACCTGCGGGAACTCGCCGAGCATTTGCGCGAGGGTATCCGCGAGGCTGGCGGTGTACCAGTCGAGTTCAACACGATCGCGGTGAACGATGCCATTTCGATGGGAACCGAAGCGATGAAGGCCTCGCTGATCAGTCGCGAGGTGATCGCTGACTCGATCGAACTCATGGCGTATGGGTACCAGTTCGATGCCCTGGTCGCCATCGTTTCCTGTGACAAGACGATTCCAGGGGGAGCGATGGGGGTGATTCGTGCCGGGGTTCCTGCCATGGTGTTGTATGGAGGCTCGATCGCTCCCGGACACTGGCGTGACCGCGAACTGACGATCGTGGAGGTCTTCGAGGCGGTCGGGGCTTATGCGGCCGGAAAGATCACCCTGGAGGAACTGCAGGAGATCGAGCGGCGAGCGATCCCGGGACCGGGGGCCTGTGGTGGACAATATACGGCGAACACCATGGCGATGGCACTCGAAGTGATGGGCCTGTCGCCCATGGGTTACAACGCGATACCGGCGATCGCGCCGGAAAAGGCTCCGGCGACCCGGGAGGCTGGCCGCCGTTTCATGGAAGTCGTCCGGGCAAACCGAACGCCCCGCGATTTCCTGACCAAGACCTCGCTGCGTAACGCGATCGCTGCAGTGGCCGCGACGGGCGGATCGACCAACGCGGTTCTGCACCTCTTGGCGATCGCGCACGAGTTAGGTATTCCGCTGAGCATCGACGAGTTCGATGAAATCAGCCAGCGAACGCCGATCATCGCTGATCTCAAACCGTGGGGAAAGTATGTGGCGTGGAGTCTCTATAAAGCTGGTGGGACCAAGCTCGTGGTGAAGCGGCTCCTCGAGGCTGGACTCGTCGATGGGGATGCTCGTTTGGTGACGGGTGAGACCCTGGCCGAGGCAGTCGCTGACGCTCAGGAGGCTCCTGGTCAGCCCGTCGTCTATCATCCGTCCGCTCCGTTGAAACCGCATGGTGGTCTGGTCATTTTGCGTGGATCGCTCGCTCCAGAGGGTGCTGTTCTGAAAGTCGCGGGTACGGAGCAGATGTACTTCCGCGGGACGGCTCGCGTCTTCGATGCCGAAGAGCAGGCCATGCAAGCGGTCCTCAACCAGCAGATCAAGCCAGGCGATGTGGTGGTCATTCGGTACGAGGGGCCGAAGGGTGGTCCAGGTATGCGGGAAATGCTTGGGATCACGGCAGCGATCGTGGGCGAGGGACTCGGTCCGCATGTCGCACTGGTCACCGATGGCCGGTTCTCAGGCGGTACCAAGGGACTCATGATCGGCCACGTGGCACCCGAAGCCCCGGTGGGTGGGCCGATCGCCTTCGTCCAGGATGGTGACACCATCGTGATCGACGTCGAGAAGCGGCGGATCGATCTCGAGGTGCCAGAGACGGAACTCGCCGCGCGGCGTTCGCGCTGGTCACCGCCAGCTCCACGGTTCACGAATGGGGTCTTCGCTCGCTACGCTGCGCTCGTCAGTTCTGCCTCGCAGGGTGCTGTCTTGCGGACACCTGCCTGGCAATGAGATCGTGGAAAGAGAGGTGGGGCCGGGACAAAACTCGGCCCCACCCGTTTCGCTAGATCGTGACCGGTTCGGGGAATTCGACGATCGAAAGGACGAGACGAACCAGTTCGTCCCGTTCTTCAGGCCTCTCGGCTCGGATCGTGACATGACCCAGCTTTCGACGCGGTCGCGGAGTTTTCCCGTAGAGATGCACATGCACATTGGGAATCGCCAGCAGCGACTCGATCGGTGGTAGGGAACCGAGCAAATTGATCATCGCTGCATAGCCACGCATCGCCGTCGAGCCGAGGGGCCATCCCAGGATAGCGCGCAGGTGCTGCTCGAACTGACTCGTTTCCGCTCCTTCGATCGTCCAGTGGCCACTGTTATGCACGCGAGGCGCCATTTCGTTAGCCAGGAGCGTCTGGCCGACCACGAAGAACTCGACAGCCAAGATGCCCGCATAGGACAGTTCTTCGAGGAGCGCTGCCACCGAGCGTTCGGCTTGTTCTTGCAGGGTGCGGCTCGCACGTGGGGCCGGTGCGCGTGAGAGCGCGAGAATGCCTTCGGTATGCCGGTTTTCTACGAGTGGGTAGAACGCGACTTCACCGGTGCGTGAGCGTGCTCCGAGGAGCGAGACTTCGTAGTCGAACGGTACGAACTCCTCGAGCAGGCATGAGACGCGACCCAGCTCTTCCCAAGCTCGTGGGAGTTCTGCAGGCACGCGCACTCGCTTTTGCCCATGCCCGTCGTAACCGTAGCGTCGCGTCTTGAGAACGGCGGGAAACGGCACTGTTTCGATGGCCGGGCCGAAGTCCTCGGGCGACGAGATCGGGGCGTAACGGGGGACGGGAATACCACACGATTCGAACAGTTGCTTTTCTTCCAGCCGGTCTTGAGCACGGAACAGGGCCTCTGGTGGCGGCAGAACCGGTAACCGTGTTGCCAGGAATTCGGCCGTCGTGCCCGGGACGTTCTCGAATTCATACGTCACGCAGTCCAACCCGGTTGCAAACTGCTCGAGGGCGAGGCGATCGTCGTAGGAGGCCACGAGCAGTTCGGCAACGTGACCGAGCGGGGCCTCGGGCGCTGGATCGAGACCGCGAAAATGCAGACCGAGCGGATACCCGGCGAGCGCCAGCATTCGCCCAAGTTGCCCTCCGCCGAGAATCCCGATGCGCATCGGTCACTCCTTTACGGTGCCTGTCGCGGGTCAGGGTTTTCCAGAACCGCGCGGGTTTGCTCGTCTCGGAAGCTGCGGAGACGCTCGCGGATCTCGGGATACTTCGTCCCGAGGATAGCTGCTGCCAGGAGCGCAGCATTGACCGCACCAGCGCGACCGATAGCCAGTGTGCCGACCGGAACTCCGGCAGGCATCTGAACGATCGAGAGCAGCGAATCGAGTCCGTGCAGCGTGTGACTCTGCACCGGTACGCCGAGAACCGGCAAGACCGTCTTGGCGGCGGTCATACCGGGCAGATGGGCGGCTCCCCCCGCTCCGGCGATGATGACCTCGATCCCGCGCGCTTCGGCTGTTGCCGCGTACTCGAACATGAGGTCCGGAGTCCGATGGGCTGACACGATACGGACCTCGTACGGGATAGCCAACCGATCGAGCGTGTTGGCGGCATGGCTCATCGTTTCCCAGTCGGATCGTGAGCCCATGATGATGCCGACGAGCGGGCGCGAGAAAGCGTTCGATGCCTGCACAGTGCCGTACCTCTCTCAGTCCTCGCCTTGGGCACGGGTGAAACCAGGTTCCCCCTCGAGCTCGTGAAGCAGCTGGACTCGGCTCCAACGGTAGCGAGCGCTCACTCGTTCGAGCAGGGTAGAGACCGTTGTGGTGGAGACCTCCCCATCGCGGCTCAGGAATCGGCAGCGCCAGTGGTCGACATAATCGATAGTGGTGCCGACGTCAGGATAGACCTGAAGGCCACGACTCGAAATGAGGTGAAGCCGTAGTGGGAGATCGTCGACCAGGCGTTCGAGATTCGGCCCCAAAACGTGCGGTGGTTCGGTTCCCTCGACGATGAGGTCGACGCCCACCACACGGCGTTGCCTAGGACGAATCGGATCGAGCTCCGGGCGCTGTGCCGGAATACGAATCGGCTGGTAAGGACGTGTCTGCCACGTTGCGGAACGACGGCCGAGGTTGGCGATGATCGCATCGGTGAAGGCCGTCGTCGAGACTGCTCGCTGGTCGCCGACGACATCGCGGGTGAGCGCTTTCCCCTCTTCGAGCGTGACGATGAGGGCTTGCTCGATCGTCTCTGCTGCCTCAAATTCGTCGATGTAGCGCAACATCATCACCGCAGTGAGGATCATGGCGGTAGGATTGATGACGTTCTTCCCGGCATATTTGGGTGCCGTGCCGTGAACAGGTTCGAAAATGGCTACCTCGTGGCCGTAATTGCCTGAGGCAGCGAAGCCCAGCCCGCCGACGAGACCTGAGGCAAGATCGGAGATGATATCGCCGTTCAGATTGGTCGTGACGATGACCTCGAACTGCTCAGGAGCTTTGACGAGTTGGTGTGCACAGTTATCGATGATGAGGTGGTTCGCTTCGATGTCGGGATACTCGGAAGCGATCTCCTCGAAAATGTGCTGGAACCACCCTTCAGTCAGTTTCAAAATATTCGACTTGGTCGCGCAGGTGACCTTCTTCCTGCCTTCAGCGCGGGCGAGTTCGAACGCAAAGCGGATGATCTTTTCGCTCCCTTTATAAGATATCAGCTTATGGGCGATGGTCACTCCAGGAGTTTCACGGTATTCGATAGCAGCGTAGAGATCTTCGATATTCTCGCGAACGACGACGAGATCGATGTTGCGTCCACGATAGGGTGTGGGAACCGAGGGGAGTTCGCGCACCGGGCGGACATTCGCGAACGCCTCGAAGAGCTTGCGTAACGTCACATTGGCACTCTTCTCGCCATAGCCGACAGGTGTTTCCAGTGGTCCCTTCAGGACGACCCGGGTGCGCTTGATCGACTCGATCGTGTCGTCAGGTACACCGCTCGCGATCCCTTCTCGGAAGACGCTCGCACCGGCCCGGCGGACTTCCCACTCGATCGGTGCACCAACTGCCTCGATGAGTCGGCGAGCACTTTCCACGATCTCCGGCCCTATGCCATCGCCCGGTATCAAGGTCACGAGTTTTTTCCCACTCGGGGTCATGACGTACTTCATGGCTGCACCGCTTCCTCCCGACTGCTCGATCGCTGGCGGTCTGCCTAGCCCGACCGGGCACGATACTCGAGAGACCGGTCCGTTGTCAACCGCTGGTTTATCGCTCCCATTGCTGGAAGTTATTGCGATCCTCGTCTAGCGATCGTCGGTGGAACCGCTGACTCTGGTGGGCGATGCGATTCGGCCCTCGCGCACGTCTTCTGCGATCAATGCGGCGACGACGTTGCCGAGGCGCACGCTGTAGTTGGTGCCACGGTCCTCCGGATAGATCTGCGCGGTATTGGCAACGTAGACACCGGGCAGGGGGGTCCGATGCTCCGGGATCTGCTCACTGTAGCGCAACGTCACGATCGGCTGGGCAGCGCGCTCTCGAAAAACCCAGTAGTCCTCGATCCACTCGGGTGAGAACGACGGGTTCACTTTCGGCAGGTGGTGCAGTGCAGCCGCGAGAACCTCCTCGTCACCAAGCGCGAGATAGGGATGGCTCTGCTCGACGTATTTGCTCACGTAGATGAGGTGACGTCCTTGGTAATGGGACGGTGGTATGAAGTTCGTGTGTTCGATGATGCCGGTATAAGGGAGATCCGGGTCGCCGATATTCAGCCAGTAGATATCGCTGAGTCGGTGGCGCGCCTGGAGGAGGAGCGTGACGGCCGCTTGGTAGGTGGTACCCAGCAGCTTGCGCCGGTAGGTCTCAGGAAGTTGCGGAAAGAGTCTGGCGACGAGCGGACTCGGGACGGTGGCCACCACGGCGTCGACGAGTGTGGTCGCGCCGCTCGAATCGCGCACAAACCAGCTATCCTCATGCCGTTCGATCGCCTCGACGCCGACTCCCGGGTGGATCGCTCCGCCAGCTTCCTGGATCGCTGCCGCGAGGCGATCGATCAGGACGTTGAAACTGCCGAGAATGTAGCCGAGCCGCTCGCGCTCGAAGAGCGATCGCCGGGACTGGGTTCGAAGATAAATTTTGTTCCAGAACCAGGCCATAGCGACGTCCCCAGCGCGTGGTCCGAACTTGGCGTGGAGCTGAGCGCCCCAGACACGCTCGAAAGCGCGGTCTCCGACCCAGCGCCGTAACCACTGTTCGGCGGTCACGTACTCGAAGCGTTGCCAATCGCGGACATGCTGCAGATAGAAGGTCACGAGGCCGATACGCAATCGATCGGGGAATGGAACGACGCCCAGTCGCAAGACATCGAGTGCACTGGAGAGTGGATAGATGCGTCCGCGAGCAAAGAAGCCGACTCGCGAGGGCAACCAAACGAGCCGATCAGCCAAACCGAGTTCGTCGATCAAATGAACGATTTCTCGGTCGCTCAAGAAGAGGTGATGATAGAAGTATTCCAGCGCTGTCCCGAGTAGGGGGAAAGCAGCGGCTTGTCCACCGAGCTGCCGCTGTCGTTCCCAGAGAACGATCCGATGCCCCTGGCGCGCGAGACGGTAGGCTGCGGTCAGTCCTGCGATACCGCCACCGATGATCCCGATGCGAAGCGCAGTCGGCATGCAGTGTCCCTCAGGCAGGAGCGTGTTGACGACGCAAGCGAGCGAACAATCGATGGAGTTCCCGGTTTTCCCATACCACGACGATTTGGCTGGCATTGAAGATGGACGAGTACGTCCCACTGACGATACCGATCAGCAAGGCGAGCACGAACGTCCGAATCGTTTCGCCACCGAGCAGATAGAGCGCGAGCAGCGTCAGCACGACAGTGAGCGAAGTGTTGATCGAGCGGACGAGTGTCTGTACCAGGCTGTAGTTCACGATCTGTTCGAAGGTCGGAGCTGCCCGACGGGCGAGATTTTCCCGGATACGGTCAAAGACGACGATCGTATCGTGAACCGAAAAGCCGATCACTGTGAGCAAGGCCGTCACGAACAACGCATCGACTTCGACGCCGCGCAACCAGCCGAGAATGGAGAAGATGCCGACGACGACAGCGACATCATGCAGCATCGCGATGATGGCAGCGATTCCGTAGAGGAGGGGATTGTTCGTGTTCCGGAAGGCCCAGGCGATGTAGAGCAAGATGCCGACCGTCGTCAAGGCGACAGCGACGATCGCACGGTTCCGGATCGCCGTTCCGAGGGTCGGTCCGACCGATTCCAGGCGAAGCTCTGTGATGTCGCCGAACGAGGCGCGGAGCGCCTGAACCAACTGCTCCTTTTCCGGGGAACCCTCTTTGAGTTCTCGCATACGGATCAGGACGACATTGTTGTCGGCTGTCTGGACGATCGCGTCATCGATGCCGTTCTGGGTGAGAACTTGCCGCACATCACCGGGCTGGACGGGCCGGCTCAGCTGAATTTCCCACAACGTCCCGCCGGTGAAATCGATGCTCAAACGCAGGCCGTGAACGGCGAGCGAGAGCAGCCCGGGAATGATGACGATCAACGACAGAAGAAACCAGTAGTACCGCTTACCGACCAGATCGAGCATCGACGCTTCCCCTCAGTCACCGCGTGCTGGTGCCATCGCGACCTGTGACGGTGAAATACCGAACCAGCGGACGTCGCGGAAAATCCGGCGCGTCAACAGCAGTCGCAGGAGCGTGCGGGTCACGACGATCGCGGTGAACATGCTGACGGCAACACCGATGAAGAGCGTCAGGGCGAACCCTTGGATGATCGTGGCACCGACATACCGTCCGAACCAGAACAAGATCATGCAGGAGATCATCGTGGAAATGTTGGAGTCACGGATGGAAGGCCAAGCATGATCGAAACCCTCCTCGATGGCGCGAGCGATCGGGCGTCCGAGGCGGAGCTCTTCGCGGATGCGCGCGAAGATGAGCACGTTCGCGTCGACGGCCATGCCGATGGACAGGATAAACCCTGCAATGCCAGGAAGTGTCAGAACCACCGGAATCAGCTTGAAGAGGGCAAAAACGTAGGCCGTATACAAAAGTAGTGCGATGACGGAGATGAGTCCTGGCAGTCGGTAGTACAAGAGCATGAAGAGCGCTACCAAGCTGAGTCCGACGATTCCCGCCACGACGCTCTTGCGAATCGAATCCTGGCCGAGTGTCGGGCCGACGGTTCGGCTCTGTACGACTTCGAGCGGCACAGCGAGGGCACCGGACTTCAGCTGGAGTGCCAGATCGCGAACCTCTTGGGCAGGCAGCCCCTGGATGATACCGCGATCGCGGATCGCATCTCTGATTGTAGCCGTGTTGATGACCTGCTTGTCGACGACGATCGACATGGGCTGGCCGATATGCGTGCTCGTGTACTGATAGAAACGGTCAGCTGCCTCTGGTTTCAACTCGAAGCCAACGACGAGATTCCCGAACTGATCGGTCGTGGGGTAGGCGTCTTTCAGATCAGCGCCGGTGACGATGGTCTCGTAAACCGTACCGCTCGGCGTCGGTGTCGCTGCTGGAGTCGGGGTGGCGCCGGGCGTAGCGCCTACCGTCTCGCTCGCGGCGGCAGACTCGTTCGCTGTCGTCGGTGAGCTCGCGCTCGTTGTCGGCGTCGGTGCGACATCGCTGGCAGGGCCAGCTGTCGTGTTGACGATCGTGCCGACTGGTAAAAATTCGCCTTTCGTATCGATGATTTCGAGTAGAGCAGTCCGTTGCAGGACGCGTACCGCGCGCTCGGGATCTTGGAAACCAGGAAGTTCCACGAGGATCTGATCGGTCCCGCGTGTCTGAATGACTGGTTCGCTGACCCCCAGTCCATTGACGCGGCGTTCGATCGTGTCCCGCGTTCCCTGCAGGACATCCTGCGTCACCGTGACACCAGCTGGGGGGCGTGCCTGGAGGACAAGCTGGACACCCCCTTGGAGATCCAGGCCGAGCCGGACCGTGATCGAGCGCTTCCACCCGAACGGGTCGAGTTGCTGTCCAGGGAGATCGACCCAGACTGCTACCAGGCTCAGGAGAACGATGAGGATCAACGTGTGTTGCGGACGGATACGCATGCGTTCCTCGCTTTCGCTCGCGTGGCGTACCACGCCGCGGGGATTATACTCCCGAGGTTCGCGTCGTCAGCGTTGGCATCTCCGCCTTGACCCTCCGGTACAGTCCATGCCGAACGATGTATTCCTCGACGGCGAGTGGAACCTGATAGCGGATCGTCCGGCCTTCAGCGACGCGCCGACGTATGTCGCTCGCCGCGATCTGGATGAGCGGTACAGGGACGAGTATGACCCGATCGCGTGCTGCCGGTACGCGAGCAAAAACAGTCTCGAGATCGACCTCGATGCCAGGGCGCAGAGCGACCCCGAGGACAGCCAATTCGGCGATGCGATTCGGCTCGTGCCAAGTCGGAAGATCGAGGAGCGAGTCTTGGCCCATCAGAAAAACGAGTTCCGCATCGGGATACTCTTGGCGCAGCAGGGTGAGGCTGTCGACAGTATAGCAGGGACCGGGCCGGCGAACATCGACGTAGGAGATCGCGAAATGCGGGTTCCCCTGGAGTGCGAGTTGGAGCATCGCGAGCCGGTGAGCGATCGGGGTGATAGATCGCCCGATCTTGTGCGGTGGTTGTCCTGCTGGCAAGAAGAGAACACGCGAGAGCTGTAGCTCCTCCTTGAGTACCTCAGCGACGATCAAGTGCCCATGATGGATAGGGTCGAACGTTCCGCCGAAGATCCCGAGCCGTGACACCCGTCGCTCCTCCTCGACCGCTTCGTCTTCAGTCGTCGGCAATCGTACACTCTGCGTTCGGACTGAGGAGCGGGCGAATGGATCATCCAACTGAGAGTCGAGACGAAGCGGAGGCGCGATGGGAGCCGCCACGACTCTCGGCGGCGGGACAGCGGCCGAGACGGCATGGGTGGGTTCCACCAGGGCTGCGCCTCGATATCGGTTGGCTGATCGCTCTGCGCATGGTGGCGACGCTCGCCGCCATGCTGGCCGTGATACAACCGAGCCGAGCGACTGCGCTCCTCATGCTGGCTGTGTTGGCCGGTGCCACGGGGCTGGTTGCCTCGCCGCTGTTCCGCCTTCCGTTGCGTCTCCGGACAGCGAGCTTGATCGAGACTCTCGCGCTCGGCTTGGCTCTGCCCCTCGCGGTCGTGCAAGCTTGGGTGCTCCTGCCGGCGGAAATCTCGGCTGGGAAATCGCTCCTGTTGGCGACAGAGATCGGTTTTGCGCTCGTCCTCGTGATGATCGGCGCGGCGATCCTCGTCGAGCGCAGAAGGGCGATGTGGAGCCCGCTGGCTCGGGTGCTGGCGTTGTGGCTCGTCCTAGCCGGGCCGACCGGTATCTTGCCAGGGGCACGCGATGCGACGACTCCCGCTTTGGCGGTCGCAGTCGGTCTCGCGTGCTTGGCTGGAGCGCTCGTGACGCTCGTCGCGCGCATGGTGCCGGCACGAGCTGCCTCTTGGGTCGTCATCAGCGGAACAGCCGTCTATCTTGGCCTTTTGGGGACGAATGGAACACTCGAACGGCTGCTGCAGTATCAGCCGCTCGGGGTCCTCTTGTGGAGTGGCCAGGCGTCGATCGCGGTGGCGCTCTTTTTCTCGCGAGTTCGTCGCTGGCTAGTTCGCTCCTTCGACACCGTCACTGCTGAGTACTTCCTGGGTCGGTCGCGACGGGGCGAGGGCTTCGCCCAAGAGACCGACCGCGACTGAAGCGACCTCGTCCCCTTCCTGGAGTCGCATGACGCTCACACCTTGCGTGTGCCGACCTTGACGTGGGATTTGCGCAACCGGCACGAGGATCATGCGTCCGCGCCGGCTGACCAGAACTGCAGTGTCTTCCTCACGTGTGACCGTCGCGGCAGCGACGTGGCCAGTGCGCGGCGTGACCTTCATGGCGATGACACCGGATCCGCCGCGTCCTTGGGTTCGGAACTCGTCGAGAGAAGTGCGCTTGCCGTAGCCGTACTGGGAGACGAGCAAAAGGTCGCCTTCCGGGCGAACGACTTCTGCCGCGATGACAGCGTCTCCCTCGTCCAAACGAATACCGATGACTCCTCCAGCCTGTCGACCCATCGGTCGCACATCGTCCTCGTGGAAGCGGATCGCCTGGCCGTTAGTGGTGACCAGAATGACCTCGTCCGAGCCGGTTGTGGGGCGTACCCAGGCCAGTTCGTCTCCTGCGTCCAGCGACATAGCGATGAGGCCACTCGCGCGCACATTGGAGAACTCCTCGAGCCGCACACGCTTCACCCGGCCCTGGCGCGTGCAGAAGAACAGAAAAGTCGCTGTCGAGAAGTCTCGTACCGGAAGGAGCGTCGTGACTTCTTCACCCGGCTGGAGATTGAGAAAGTTGACGATCGGGAGCCCTCGCGCATTGCGCCCCACATCCGGGAGTTCGTAGGTCGGCAGCTGGAAGACACGACCGCGGTTGGTGAAAAAGAGGAGCGAATCATGCGTACTCGCGAGCACGATGTGCTGGATCGAGTCCTCGTCCCGGACCGCCATGCCATTCACGCCCCGGCCACCACGATGCTGGACGCGGAAATGGCCGTTCGTACTACGCTTCACATAACCCCGCGAAGTCAGCGTCACGATGACATCGACACGCGGAACCAAATCCTCGTCGCTGATCTCGCTGCTGGCTTCCTGAATCTGAGTTCGCCGGGGATCGCCGTATTGCTCTTTGAGCTCGAGAAGCTCCTTGCGCACGACGCCCAAGATCTTCGCCGCGTCAGCGAGGAGCGCGCGCAGTTCAGCGATCCGCGCGAGAAGTTCCCGATACTCGTCCTCGATCTTCTGTCGCTCGAGTGCCGCCAAGCGACGCAGCTGCATATCGAGGATGGCGTTCGCCTGGATTTCGGTCAAGCCGAAGCGTGCCATCAACTGCTGTCGGGCATCCTCAGCCGAGCGGGCGTTCCGGATCGTACTGATGACCTCGTCGAGGTGATCCAGGGCGATCTTGAGGCCTTCCAGAACGTGTGCTCGCCGCTCGGCTTGACGAAGGTCGAACTCGGTACGCCGCCGGACCACCTGTTGGCGATGTTCCAAATACAGCTGAAGCAGGCGCTTGAGGGTCAGGACGCGCGGTAAAACCCCATCGACCAGTGCGAGCATGTTGACGCCGAACGTGGTTTGCAGTTGCGTATGCTTGAACAGATTGTTGAGCACAGCTTTCGGTTGTGCGTCACGCTTGAGCTCGATCACGATGCGCAAACCGTCACGGTCGGATTCATCGCGTAGATCATGGATGCCTTCCAAGCGCCCGCTCTTGACGAGCTCCGCGATGCGCTCGATGAGTGCCGCTTTGTTCACTTGATAAGGTAGCTCGGTGACGATGATGCTGGTCCGACCCCGCCCCGTCTCTTCGATGTGAGCACGTGCACGGACGACGATCCGTCCGCGGCCAGTGGCGTAGGCGGCCAAAATTCCTTCTCGTCCCAGGATGATTCCTCCGGTCGGAAAGTCCGGACCGGGCAGTCGTTGGACCAATTCCTCGACGGTCGCTTCAGGATTGTCGATGAGGTAGAC